>NZ_JBEXQW010000002.1:0-282226 GCF_040612775.1 Streptomyces sp. NPDC006339 | reverse complement strand
GTCGTAGAGCGCCACGAAGACCTGGGAGCGCGGGGCCTCCACGATCGTGGCCAGGGCGCCCTCCCAGCCCATCTGTTCGCTCGAGGAGAACCGGGGGCCCGCCCGCGTACGTACGCGACCGACGCGACCGACCCGTCACCGCTCGGCCGACCCGTCAGCGCCGCTTGAGCACCACGAACTGCCCCGCCTGCGCCGCCACCTCGTACCGCGCCTCCGGGTGGAGCTGCGCGGCCAGGCCCACCGGGTCGGTGACCGGCTGGGACCAGCCGGAGGCGAGGTCCAGGGCCAGGTAGTCGGGGCTGACGCCCTGCGCGCCGCCGACCCAGTAGACCGTGCGGTCCCCGGTCAGGTGGGCCATGAGCGTGACGTTGGTCTCCACGCTGGAGCCCACCGGCACCGCGGCGACCGCCCGCCGCGCGTCCAGGGTGCGGGCGTCGGTCGTGTACGTCTCGGAGCGCAGCAGCTCGCGCAGCGGCATGTCCAGGGCGTGCACGATCGCGATCGCCGTGACGACGGGGACGACGACCTTCCCGTACGCGACGAGCCAGGGGCGCGGCGAGCGGCGGACGGCGCGGACCGCGTCGACCAGGGCGAGGAAGACCACCGGCATCAGGATCGCGCTGTAGTGCCAGAGCATGCCCCAGTGGTTGGGGTCGTGGGAGAGGAAGCGCCAGCCGAGCGTCGGCAGCACGAGCAGCATCAGCGGGGAGCGCAGGCACAGGAAGCCGGTGATGCCGACGAGGAAGAGGAGCATCTCCCACTTCTCGCCGTGCGCGAACGCGCCCAGCACGGAGTCGAGGAAGGACACCTCGGCACCGTCACCGGTCTTCTCGATCTTGGCCCAGTAGTCGTACTGGCCGACCCGGCTCGCGGCCGGGATGAGGACGAGCACCGTCAGCGCGAAGAACGCCGCGCCGAATCCGGCGAGGGCGGCGCCGAGCCGCTTCCGGCCCTTGACGACGAGGACCGCGCCGACCATGGCGACGGTCAGGCCCATGTCCTCCTTGACCAGGACGAGCGGCACGGACCAGGCGACGGCCGCGTTCCAGCGGCCCAGGAGCAGGGCCCGGCAGGTCAGGGCGAGCAGCGGGACGGCGAAGGCGATCTCGTGGAAGTCGGACTTGACCGCCTCCTGGAGCCCCCAGGAGAGCCCGTACGCCACGGTGAGGCCGATCCCGGCCGCCCGGCTGCCGAGCACCTGGTGGGCGGTGCGGCCGACGACGACGGCGGAGGCGGCGAACAGCGCGGCCTGGGCGAGGAGCAGGACGAGCGGGGAGGACCACACCCAGTAGAACGGCGCGAGCAGCGCCGTCACCGGACTGAAGTGGTCCCCGAGTATGAGGAAGCCGGGGCCCTTGATGTCGACGATGGGGGCGCGCAGCTCGGCGTAGGCGCGGACGGACTGCTCGAAGATGCCGAGGTCCCAGGAGGGCGAGCGGAAGCGCTCGTACTGGACCCAGGAGTAGAGGAAGTAGAGCCCGCCGAGGACGGCCGCGATCAGCGCGTACGGGAGGAGGGGTACGGACACGGGCGCGGGGGCGTCCTCGCCGCGCGGCCGCGGAACGGCCTCGGGAGCGGAGGGCTCCACCGAGGAACCGTTGTGCACATCCAACACCGTGCCCCCATGGACCAGCCGTCGACAAAGAGCAACCCATTAGAGCAGAGACCACCCGACCGGCGGAATCGACGGCAGCGCGACGGCGGAAGGGCCCGCCGGTACGCGTCTCGTACCGGCGGGCCCTTCCGTCGTTCAGCACACGACTCGGTCAGCACATGGCCCGGTCAGCACACGGCTCGGTCAGCACGGCTCAGTGGAAGAAGTGGCGCGTGCCCGTGAAGTACATCGTCACGCCGGCCTTCTTCGCGGCCTCCACCACCAGCTCGTCCCGCACCGAACCTCCCGGCTGCACGACCGCCTTCACGCCGGCCGCGGTCAGGATCTCCAGGCCGTCCGGGAACGGGAAGAACGCGTCCGAGGCGGCGTACGAGCCGCGGGCCCGCTCCTCGCCCGCCCGCTCGACCGCCAGCTTCGCCGAGTCGACGCGGTTGACCTGGCCCATGCCGACGCCGACGGAGGCGCCGTCCTTGGCGAGCAGGATCGCGTTGGACTTGACCGCGCGGCACGCCTTCCAGGCGAAGGACAGCTCGGCCAGCTCCTCGGCGGAGAGGGCCTCGCCGGTCGCGAGGGTCCAGTTCGCCGGGTCGTCGCCGTCGGCCTGGAGGCGGTCGGTGACCTGGAGGAGGGCGCCGCCGTCGATGGGCTTGACCTCGACCGGGTCGGCCGGGGCGCCCTCGGCGCGCAGCACGCGGATGTTCTTCTTCTTGGCGAGAATCTCGACCGCGCCGTCCTCGTAGCCGGGGGCGACGATGACCTCGGTGAAGATCTCGGCGACCTGCTCGGCCATCTCGACCGACACCGGCCGGTTCACGGCGATGACACCGCCGAACGCGGACAGCGGGTCGCAGGCGTGCGCCTTGCGGTGCGCCTCGGCGACGTCCGCGCCGATCGCGATGCCGCACGGGTTGGCGTGCTTGATGATCGCGACGCACGGCTCGTCGTGGTCGTACGCGGCCCGGCGCGCGGCGTCGGTGTCCGTGTAGTTGTTGTACGACATCTCCTTGCCGTGGAGCTGCTCCGCCTCGGCGAGGCCGCCGGTGCCGTCGACGTAGAGCGCGGCGCCCTGGTGCGGGTTCTCGCCGTAGCGCAGCACGTTGTTCCGGGCGTAGGTGGCGCCGAGGAAGTCGGGGAAGCCGCTGTCGTCGGCGGCGGCGTAGTCGTCGGCGAACCAGGCGGCCACGGCCACGTCGTACGCGGCGGTGTGCTGGAACGCCTCGGCGGCGAGCCGCTTGCGGGTGGCCAGGTCGAAGCCGCCGGCCTCGACGGCGGCGAGGACGTCGGCGTACCGCTCGGGGCTGGTGACGATGGCCACGGACGGGTGGTTCTTGGCGGCGGCGCGCACCATGGACGGGCCGCCGATGTCGATCTGCTCGACGCACTCGTCGGGGGTGGCGCCGGAGGCGACGGTCTCGCGGAACGGGTAGAGGTTCACGACGACCAGGTCGAAGGGCTCGACGCCCAGCTCGGCGAGCTGCGCGCGGTGCGAGTCGAGGCGCAGGTCGGCGAGGATGCCGGCGTGCACGCGCGGGTGGAGGGTCTTGACGCGGCCGTCCAGGCACTCGGGGAAGCCGGTCAGCTCCTCGACCTTGGTGACCGGAACGCCGGCCGCGGCGATCTTCGACGCGGTGGAGCCGGTGGAGACGAGCTCGACCCCGGCCTCGTGCAGACCGCGGGCCAGCTCCTCGAGCCCCGTCTTGTCGTAGACGCTGACCAGCGCGCGGCGGATGGGCTTAACGGTGTCCGTGTTCACCGACATGAACCTTTCGTCCCTCAATGCTGTAGCCGTTGCGGGCGAGGCGCCCCACGACCTCGACGAGCAGCGAGCGCTCGACTTCCTTGATGCGCTCGTGGAGAGCGGCTTCATCGTCCTCGTCCCGCACCTCGACCACGCCCTGGGCGATGATCGGGCCGGTGTCGACTCCGTCGTCGACGAAGTGGACGGTGCATCCGGTGACCTTCGCCCCGTAGGCGAGCGCGTCGCGCACGCCGTGGGCACCGGGAAAACTGGGGAGCAGCGCCGGGTGGGTGTTGACGACCCGGCCGCCGAAGCGGGCGAGGAACTCCTTGCCGACGATCTTCATGAAGCCGGCCGAGACGACGAGGTCGGGCTCGTACGCGGCGGTGGCCTCGGCCAGGGCGCGGTCCCACAGCTCGCGCGTCGCGTAGTCCTTGACGCGGCACACGAAGGTGGGCAGCCCGGCCCGCTCGGCCCGCTCCAGGCCGGCGATGCCGTCGCGGTCGGCGCCGACCGCGACGATCTCCGCGCCGTATCCCTGGGGGTCGGCGGCGATCGCGTCGAGCAGGGCCTGGAGGTTCGTGCCGGAGCCGGAGACCAGGACGACGAGGCGGGCGGCAGCCACTGAGGTCACTCTTTCCGTGGTGTTTGTGCGGTCGTACGAACGAATCGCGTCCCTCGATACGGGGAACCCTACGAAGGGCTCGACCGTCAGCAACGATACCGGCACTCCGGACGGCCCCCACGGGACGGGGGCGGGACCGGGCGGTAGCGTCTGGGTCCGACGACACGCCACACCGCGCACGACAGCACGCCACACCCGCGCACGACAGACAGAGGGAAGACGTCCAGCACATGCCGGATCGCCAGTCCACGAACGACAACAACCCGTTCGCACCGCCCCCGGAGGGGCAGCCGGACCAGCCGTGGCAGCCGCGGCGTCCCGACGGCCGGGAAGGGCACGAGGGACAGGAGGGACAGGGGGCAGAAGAGGGCCGAGGAGACGGTTCGGGTTCGGGTTCGGGTTCCGGCCGGGGCCCGGGCTGGAGCAGCAGCCAGCCCGGTCGTTCCTCCGACGGTTTCGGCCGGCGCCCCGAGCAGCCCTCGGGCGGCGGTCAGGGCGGGCCGGAGGGCGGCCAGGGGCCGGGCCTCCGCTGGGACCCGACCGACCCGGCACAGCGGCGGGCGCGGTACGCGGTGCTCTCCGGCATGTGGGCGTTCTTCTTCGCGATCTTCGACATCCCGGAGCTGGCGCTGCTGCTCGGCGCGCTCGGCCTGTACTGGGCGATCAGCGGGCTGCGCGCCAAGGCGAAGGCCCCGGAGGGGCCGCAGTCGCCGGTGCAGACGGCCACGGCGGCGGGCGCGGCCCGTTCCCAGCGGACGGCGGCGATCAGCGGTCTGGTCGCGTCCGCGGTGGCGCTGCTCATCGTGGCGAGCGGCTTCGCGATGCACCTGGTGTACCGGGACTTCTACGAGTGCCGGGCCGACGCCCTGACCAAGCAGAGCCAGTTGGCCTGCAACGACCTGCTGCCGAAGCCGCTCCAGGACACGTTCGGGGTGCGCGAGTAGCTCAGCTTTCCGGAGGCGGGGGCGGGGGAGGTACGGGCGGCGCCTGAGGTACCGGGGGCACGGGGGGCGCGGGCGGTTCGGTGGACGGCTCCCCGGACGGCCCGCCGGACGACCCACCGGACGGCTCCCATGCGGCGGGCAGGAAGCCGTAGGAGTCGTCGGACCCCTCGTCGTCCAGAGCGTCCAGCGCGTCCAGGGGGCCCAGGGGGCCCAGCGGGTCCCGCTTCTCCAGGGCGTCGAGGGCGGCGAGCGCGCCCGCGGTGGCCGGCGGTACGGACGGGGAGGCGGGGCCGCCGGTCTGCGGCGCCGCCGCCGCGGACGCCCGGTCCGCCACCCGCTCGGCGGCCGCACGATCAGCCCCGCGATCGGCCGCCCGGCGCGGGCGGCGGCGCCCCCAGGCCCGTACCGCGAGGGCCGTCGGCACGCCGAGCGCCATGCTCCACAGCGCGGCCGCCGCGCCCGTCTGCCACCACACCGGACCGAAGGCCGCGAGCCGGCCGGAGCCCAGCGGACCGCCGGCCGCCGCCGCGAGGACCGCGATCGCCGCCCCGCAGGCCCAGGACGCCCCGAGCGCGGCCAGCACCGTCTCCCGGCCGGTCCAGGCACGGGCCGCCCCGCCCACCTGCCGTCCGAGCACCAGGGCCGCCACCGCCGGGACGGCGGCCACCGTCCAGTGCAGCCACCGGCCGGGCCCCTCGCCGGGCAGTGCGGCGAGCAGCGGGAAGTCCGGCACGGCCGGGGTGCCGGTGAAGCCGAGCGGGGCGACCAAGGCGTCCGTACCGAGCGTGAAGCCGGGACCGAGCGCGTACGAGACGCTCCAGACGACGGCGTTCGGCAGCAGCGCGAGCACCAGCAGGGCCAGGGCCGCCCGGCCGGACCACTCGCCCGCGAGGCCGTGGAAGGACGCCTGGGCCGCGCCGACGTGCCGGAGCAGCGAGGCGGCGACGAGCACCGCGCCGCCGCCGAGCAGGCCGAGCAGCGCGAGTCCGGCGGCGCGCAGGGCCACCGTGCTCTGCTCGCGGCCCGGCAGCGGGCGGCCGCGGGCCGTCCAGGCCCCCGCGCCCGCCGCGGCGAGGACGGCGGCGGGCGTCAGGGCGCCGGCCGTGAGCAGGTCCGCGGGCAGCGTCCCGGCCTCCGTGTAGACCACGACCACGGCCGCGACCAGCAGATATCCGCCCGCGACGGCGGCGACGGCGCCGCCCGTCGACGGCGCGGGCCCGCCGTCGTCCGGGTCCAGCGTGTCGCGGACCGCGCGGTGCGCGAGCCACAGCGGCAGGACGCTGAGCAGCAGGGGGGTGACGCCGAGCGGGGCCGGGATCCCGGAGACGGTGTCGGTGCGGATCAGGTCCGCGCCGTGGGCCAGCAGCCACAGGCCCGCCGCGATGTGCAGGGCGCCGCCGGGGCCGCTGTCGGGGAAGGGCGAGGCGATCCAGGCCGCGATCACGAGGACGGAGAGCGCGCCGAGCCCGAGGCCGGCCGCGACCCCGCCGCGCACGAAGGCGGTGACCAGGGCCGCGGAACGGTGGCCCCGGGCCGAGGCTTCGGACACCAGCGGCGGGCGCTGCTCGGTCGCGTACGTCACGGGCTCATGGTGCCAGCGACACGCGGTTTGCCCTCGTAACAGGCGAATGACCGTTGTGTCGCTCAAGATACGTTTATGTACTTTTCCGCCCAGAGTTGCGCCGCGGGAGGTCGACGCCGATGAGTCCCACGAGTCCGTCCGTCTCGCTCCCCTCTCCCAAGGAGAGGCGCCGGCTGCGTGAGGCGCTCTCCCTGAGCGAGGAGCAGGTCGCGGAGACCCTGGGTGTCACCCGCGCCACCGTCCGCTCCTGGGAGACCGGCCGCAGTGCCCCGCGCGGGCGCAAGCGGGAGGCGTACGCCAGGCTGCTCGGCGTCCACGAGGAGCCGACGACCCCCCGCCCGGCCCCCGCCACCACCCGCCCCCGCCCGGCCGCGAAGGGCGCCGCCCGCCCCCCGAAGACTCCCGGCGGGGCGCCCGGCGCGACGGCGTTGCCTGGCGCGGAGGCGCCCACGGCGCAGGCGGAAGCCCACGCCGCGCGCGCCCCACAGGAACGGCTCAAACCGACGCCGCCGGCGGCGGCCTCCGAGACGGCGGACACCACTACGAGCCCGGCGCGGGACGACGGGGCGGGCCGAGGGTCGGAGCGACGATCCGGACAGCTCACCGACGCGCCGTTCGGCCCGGCCGAGGGCATCGGGGCGGGCCGGGCGAGCGAGCGTGGTGAGGCCGACGTCGCCGTGGCCGGCCACGCCGCCGGACCCTTCGACGGCACCGACGGCCCCGGCGACGCCGGCGAGGGCGCCGAGGCCGCTCCGGCCGCGCTCACCCCCGAGGCCGCCTTCGACGGGCTGTACGCGTACGCCGCCCCCGGACTCGTCCACCAGACGTATCTGCTCACGGGGCGCCGCCGGCTCTCCCGGGAGGCCGTGGAGCACGCCTTCCACCACGCGTGGCAGCACTGGCCGGAGGTCGCGGTCGACCGCGATCCGGTGGGGTGGGTGCGCGCGGTGGCGTACGAGTACGCGCTTTCCCCCTGGCACCGCTTCCGGCGCCGTCACCGGCACCCCGACTCCCCGCCGACCGAGGCGTCCCGGCGCGCCCTGCTCGGGGCGCTGCTGGAGTTGCCGCCCCCGTACCGCCGGACCGTCCTGCTCTACGACGGGCTCGGCCTGGACCTGCCGGAGACGGCCGCCGAGACGGAGGCGAGCACGCCGGCCGCCGGGAACCGGCTGCTGCACGCCCGGGCGGTGATCGGGCAGCGGGTGCCGGAGCTCGCGGACCCCGAGGCACTGCAGCGCCGGCTGAGCGCGCTGGTCGCGGAGGCGCCGACGGCGACGCTCGCCCCGGCGCGCAGCGTGCGGACCGGCAGCGAGCGGCGGACCCGGCTGTTGACCCGGGCGGTGATGGGGGTGACGGCGGGCCTGATCGGCGTCACGGCCTTCACCGCGGCGACCGCGCCCACCCGCTACATCCCGGTCAACGCGCCGGGCCAGGTCGTCGACGGCGTCCCGGTCCGCGGCGGGCCGCAGAAGCTGCGCCCGGAGGACAGGGAACTCCGCGACAAGCTGCGTTCCGCCCCGCACCCGGGCCCGGAGCGGCTCGTCCCGCGCCCCGAGTAGCCCGGGCAGCAGGCGCGCATGCGCGTGGGCCCCGCCCCCGCCCGGTCTCCCGGGAGGGGGCGGGGCCCACTCACGTACGGCCGTCACAGCCGTGGCGGCCTGTCAGGCTGCTGTGCGATTCAGCCCGGGTCCGATCGCGTCAGCCCGCGAGGATGGCGCGCGCCAGCTTGGCGGTCTCGGTCGGGGTCTTGCCGACCTTGACACCGGCGGCCTCCAGGGCCTCCTTCTTCGCCTGGGCGGTGCCGGAGGAGCCGGAGACGATGGCGCCGGCGTGGCCCATGGTCTTGCCCTCGGGCGCGGTGAAGCCCGCGACGTAGCCGACGACCGGCTTGGTGACGTTGGCCTTGATGAAGTCGGCCGCACGCTCCTCGGCGTCGCCGCCGATCTCGCCGATCATGACGATCAGCTCGGTGTCCGGGTCGGCCTCGAAGGCCGCCAGGCAGTCGATGTGCGTGGTGCCGATGACCGGGTCGCCACCGATGCCGACGGCGGAGGAGAAGCCGATGTCACGGAGCTCGTACATCATCTGGTACGTCAGCGTGCCGGACTTCGAGACCAGGCCGATGCGGCCCGGCTTCGTGATGTCGCCCGGGATGATGCCGGCGTTGGACTGGCCCGGGGTGATGAGACCGGGGCAGTTCGGGCCGATGAGGCGGGTCTTGTTGCCCTTCTCCACGGCGTACGCGTAGAACGCGGCGGAGTCGTGGACGGCGATGCCCTCGGTGATGACGACGGCGAGCGGGATCTCGGCGTCGATCGCCTCGACCACGGCGGCCTTGGCGAAGGCCGGCGGGACGAAGAGGACCGAGACGTTGGCGCCGGTCTCCTTCATCGCCTCGGCGACGGTGCCGAAGACCGGGACCTCGGTGCCGTCGAAGTCGACCTTGGTGCCGGCCTTGCGCGGGTTCACGCCACCGACGATGTTGGTGCCGTCACCCAGCATGAGCTTGGTGTGCTTCATGCCCGTGGCACCGGTCATGCCCTGGACGATGACCTTGCTGTCCTTGTTGAGGAAGATAGCCATGGCTGTTTGTCCTCGTCCCTTACTTCGCAGCCGCGAGCTCGGCGGCCTTGTCGGCCGCGCCGTCCATGGTGTCCACACGCTGCACGAGCGGGTGGTTGGCGTCCGAAAGGATCTTGCGACCCAGCTCCGCGTTGTTGCCGTCGAGGCGCACGACCAGCGGCTTGGTGACCTCGTCGCCACGGGAGGCGAGGAGCTCCAGAGCCTGCACGATGCCGTTGGCGACCTCGTCGCAGGCGGTGATGCCGCCGAAGACGTTGACGAACACGGACTTGACGTCCGGGTCGCCGAGGATGATCTCCAGGCCGTTCGCCATGACCTCGGCGGAGGCGCCGCCGCCGATGTCGAGGAAGTTGGCCGGCTTCACGCCGCCGTGGTTCTCACCGGCGTACGCGACAACGTCCAGGGTCGACATGACCAGGCCGGCGCCGTTGCCGATGATGCCGACCTCGCCGTCGAGCTTGACGTAGTTGAGGCCCTTGGCCTTGGCGGCAGCCTCGAGCGGGTTGGCTGCGGCCTTGTCCTCGAGCGCCTCGTGCTCGGGCTGACGGAAGTCGGCGTTGGCGTCCAGGGACACCTTGCCGTCGAGGGCGATGACCTCGCCGGAGGCGACCTTCGCCAGCGGGTTGACCTCGACGAGGAGCGCGTCCTCGGCGACGAAGGTCTTCCACAGGGTCACGAGGATCTCGGCGACCTTCTCGGCCACGTCGGCCGGGAACTTCGCCTGGGCGACGATCTCGCGGGCCTTCTCGATGTCGACGCCGTTGTTGGCGTCGACCGGCACCTTCGCCAGCTTCTCGGGGGTCGTCGCGGCGACCTCCTCGATGTCCATGCCGCCGGCGACGGAGGCCATGGCGAGGAAGGTGCGGTTGGTGCGGTCGAGGAGGTACGAGACGTAGTACTCCTCGACGATCTCCGGAGCGGTCTCCGCGATCATCACCTTGTGGACCGTGTGGCCCTTGATGTCCATGCCCAGGATGTCCGTCGCGCGGGCGACGGCCTCGTCCGGGGTGGCGGCCAGCTTGACGCCGCCGGCCTTGCCGCGGCCGCCGACCTTCACCTGCGCCTTGACGACCGACTTGCCGCCAAGCCGCTCGGTGGCCTCGCGCGCCGCCTCAGGCGTGTCGATGACTTCACCGGCCAGCACCGGTACACCGTGCTTGGCGAAGAGGTCCCTCGCCTGGTACTCGAACAGGTCCACGCGCGTCCCTTTTCTAGATGATCGCGGTTCGTTGTCTGCGTGGGCGTGCCGCGAAGGGCAACGTGACTGCGCTGTCACAAGGGAGGCGTACACGGTGTCCGTGGACGCGGCATGTCCGTCTCGCAGGTTATCCCCGTGGGCCGTGGGTCCCTAAATCGCAGGTCACAACGGAGCGGTGATACGGGTCACAGATCGTAGGGGTCGCGGGGCGTTCCGTAGGCCCGGGCACGGCCCCGACCGGCGGCCTCCCGGCAGGCCGCACGCGGGCACCCGGCTCCTCACGGCGCGCGGGGCCGCGAGGTGAGGGGCGACGGGGCCGGAGTGTGATATGGGCCTCAGTGACACGCGGGGCGTCCGTCCGGGTGGCGCCCCGGCGACGGATTCCGTACGGGCGGGGCGGCCGGTCCCGTACGGATTCCGCAGGTGGGCCCGCCCGCGAGCCGGTCGTCACGTCAGGCGGCGGGTATCGGCAGCGGGCGCTTCTCGAGGGCGGCGGCCATCACCTCGGGGAAGAGGTCGGGCGTGCAGGCGAAGGCCGGGGCGCCGAGGGCGGCGAGCGCGGCCGCGTGCTCCCGGTCGTAGGCGGGGGCGCCCTCGTCGGACAGGGCCAGCAGGGCGACGAACTGCACGCCGGACGCCTTCATCGCCGCGACCCGCTTGAGCATCTCGTCGCGGATGCCGCCCTCGTAGAGGTCGCTGATGAGGACGACGACGGTGTCGGCGGGGCGGGTGATCCTCGACTGGCAGTAGGCGAGCGCGCGGTTGATGTCCGTGCCGCCGCCGAGCTGGGTGCCGAAGAGGACGTCGACGGGGTCGTCGAGCTGGTCGGTGAGGTCGACGACGGCGGTGTCGAAGACGACCAGCCGGGTGGCGATCGCCCGCATGGAGGCGAGGACGGCGCCGAAGACGGAGGCGTAGACGACGGAGGCGGCCATGGAGCCGGACTGGTCGATGCAGAGGACGACCTCCTTTTTGACCGCCTGGGAGGCCCGGCCGTAGCCGATGAGCCGCTGGGGGACGACCGTGCGGTGCTCCGGCAGGTAGTGCGCGAGGTTGGCGCGGATCGTGCGGTCCCAGTCGATGTCCCGGTGGCGGGGGCGGCTGATCCGGGCCGAGCGGTCCAGGGCGCCGGTGAGGGTGGCGCGGGTGCGGGTGGCGAGCCGCTTCTCCAGCTCCTCGACGACCTTGCGGACGACGGCCCGCGCGGTGTCCTTGGTGGTCTCCGGCATGGCCTTGTTGAGGGACAGCAGGGTGCCGACGAGGTGGACGTCCGCCTCGACGGCCTCCAGCATCTCGGGCTCCAGGAGCAGGGTGGAGAGCCCGAGGCGGTCGATGGCGTCGCGCTGCATGACCTGGACGACGCTGCTGGGGAAGTACCTGCGGATGTCGCCGAGCCAGCGGGCGACGGAGGGCGCGGAGCCGCCGAGACCGGCCGAGCGCTCGCGCCCGCGCGGCGCCTTGTCGTAGAGGGCGGCGAGGGCGCCGTCCATGGCGGCGTCGGTGCCGGTGAGGGCGCGTCCGGTGCCGTCGGCGTCACCGCCGCCGAGCACCAGCCGCCAGCGGCGCAGCCGGTCGTCGTCGGTGGCGGTGGTGGTGGTCGGGTGCGGGGCGGGGGTCATACGGCTGCCTCCGTGCCGAGGATGAGGTGGAGGAGGGGCAGGACGGCGTCGGCGCGGGGCCCGTCGAGGTCCGCCGCGAAGCCCGGTATGCCGGCGGTCGCGGCGGAGCCGCCCGCGGCCGGCCCTCGGGCGACGAGCTCGCCGAGGGTGCGGCGCACACCGGGCTCGTACGCGGCGAAGGTCCGCCGCAGCAGGGGCAGCACGTCGGTGAACGCCTCGGCCGGTACGGCGCCCAGCCAGTCGTCGACCAGGCCGAGGAGCCGCTCGTCGTGGACGAGGAGCAGGCCGCCTCCGGAGGCGCCGCCGACGAACCCCTCGATCCAGGCGGCGGCGTCGGCGGGCGGTGTGCCGGGCGACAGCGCGAGCCCCATCAGCCGCGCGGCCTCCCCTTCGGGGAGCCGCCCCTCGTCCAGCAGCAACCGCGCCGCCCGCCCCCGCAGCACCCCCGGCACCCGCTCCCGCTCCACCAGCCGCCGCAGCACCCCGCCCCACCGCTCGGCCGGCCCCTCACCGGGACCGGCCGGGGCGTCGGCGGGGGCGGGGCGGTCCGGGAGGAGGGCGATCGCCGTGTGGACGGCGTCGATCCGGTCGCGCATGTCGGCGGCGGCGTCGGTGTCGAGACCCGTGCAGGCGGGGGGCAGGCCGACGCAGATGCGTTCGGCGAGGCCGGCGGCGACCTCGGCCAGGGCGGTCGTGTCGGTGGCGCGCACGTCGCCGTAGCGGAGGGAGCGGGCGAGGGCGGGCAGGGCCTGGGCGAGGTGGGCGACGTCCGCGTCGAGGGCGGCGCGGTCGGCGAGCGCGTGCAGGACGGCGGGCAGGGCGTCGCCGAGGCCGGCGAGCAGGCACTGCTCGGCGAGGGCGGTGACGGTCGCCAGGTCGTCCGCGGCGGCGGCCTGCGAGGCGGCCTTGGCGGTGGCCGCGGCCTCGACGGTGGTGCCCCAGACGCCCGCCTCGGCGACCTGCACATGGAGCTCCGGCTCCCAGCGCAGCCGCCAGCTCTCGCGGAACGTGCCGGTGGAGCCGCGGCCCGCGACGGGGGTGCCCCATCCGATGCCGAGCAGCCGGAGCCGGTGGAGCAGCCGGCTGCGGGCCGCGTCGTTGTCCTTGCGCAGGTCGAGTTCGAGCTCGCGCTCATGTGCCTCGGGCTTGAGGCGCAGTGCGCGCTGGAGCCGTTCGAGGTCGCGCTGGAGGGGGACGGCGGGGGCGCCGGGCGGGACGGTGCCGAGGACGTCGCCGACGACGAGGCGGTCGCGGACCAGGCCGAGGGGCACGTCGGAGCCGTCGCCCATGACGGCCGTGACGGCGTCGGTGGTCTCGCCGAGGCCGGGCAGCGGCCGGCCGCGCAGCACGGCGAGGGTGTCGGCGAGCCGCACGGCCTCGATGACATGGGCGGAGGAGATGGGCAGGTCCTCCTCCCTGAGGAGCCCGGCGACCTTGGTCATCCACCGCTCGACGGGACGGTCGGGGGCGGTGAACAGGTGCGCGTACCAGCCGGGGGCGTCGATGCCCGCGCCGTAGCCGGAGCGGCGGGCGAGGCGCCGGTGGGTCCAGGGCACCCAGGTCAGCTCGGTCTTCACCTTGGGCAGCCCCTTGAGGAGGGCGCGGTCGGCGGTGACCCTGCTCGCGCGGCGCAGGGCGGGCACGTGCCAGGCGCCGCAGACGACGGCCACGTCGTCACCGAACTCCTTCTGCGCGGCCCGCAGCCGGATCCGCATGTGGGCCTCGCGGACCAGGTCGCGGGGGTGGCCTCCGTGCCCGTACGCCTCGCGCAGCGCGCCCATGGCGTCGGCGAGGGCCTCGAAGGGGGCGAAGGGGTCGGCGGCGCCGCGCAGTTCGACGACGTCCTCCCACCAGCGCTCGGCGTCGTCGTATCCGGCGGCTTCGGCGAGCTCGGCGATGGGGTCGACGCGCAGGCCCTGGCCGGCGACCTCGTCCTCGTCGCCCCAGGTGGGGTCCGTGGCGGCGAGGGTGTGGGCGGCGGGCAGGTCGACGAAGCGGACCTCGGCGCCGTGGGCGAGGGCCCAGCGGAGGGCGACCCACTCGGGCGAGAACTCGGCCATGGGCCAGAAGGCGGCCCGCCCCGGGTCGTCCACGGCGTGCGCCAGCAGCGCGACGGGGGGCCGCATCTCCTCGTCGGCGGCGAGCGCCACCAGCGCGTCCGCTTCGGGCGGTCCCTCGATGAGCACGGCCTTGGGCCGGCCCGCCTCCAGGGCGGCGGCCACCGCCCGGGCGGAGCCGGGCCCGTGGTGCCGCACGCCGAGCACGAGGGGTCCGGCGGCGGGTGCGGGACCGGCGGACGGTGGGCGACCGGGGGTGCCGGGGGTGCCGGGGGCGGCGAGGCCGGCGGTGCGGGTGCGCGGCGTGACCGGGCCGCCGGTGGGCCGCGTCATGCGCTCACCTCGCGGCAGGCGCGGTAGAAGTCCTTCCAGCCGTCTCTCTCACGGACCACCGTCTCCAGGTACTCCTGCCAGATCACCCGGTCGGCCGCCGGGTCCCGGATCACGGCGCCGAGCAGGCCGGCGGCGACGTCGGCGGAGCGCAGCACGCCGTCGCCGAAGTGGGCGGCGAGGGCGAGACCGCCGGTGACGACGGAGATCGCCTCGGCCGTCGACAGCGTCCCGGAGGGCGACTTGAGCTTGGTGCGGCCGTCGGTGGTCACGCCGTCGCGCAGCTCGCGGAAGACGGTGACGACCCGGCGGATCTCGTCCACGCCCTCCGGCACGGCCGGCAGGTCGAGCGAGCGCCCGATCTGGTCGACGCGCCGCGCGACGATGTCCACCTCGGCCTCCGGCGTGGCGGGCAGCGGCAGGACGACGGTGTTGAAGCGGCGGCGCAGCGCGCTGGAGAGCTCGTTGACCCCGCGGTCGCGGTCGTTGGCCGTGGCGATGAGGTTGAAGCCGCCGACGGCCTGCACCTCCTCGCCCAGCTCCGGGATCGGCAGGGTCTTCTCGGACAGGATCGTGATGAGCGTGTCCTGCACGTCGGCGGGGATGCGGGTGAGCTCCTCGACGCGGGCGGTCATGCCCTGCGCCATGGCCCGCATGACGGGGCTGGGCACGAGGGCGCCGCGGCTGGGGCCGTGGGCGAGCAACTGCGCGTAGTTCCAGCCGTAGCGGATGGCCTCCTCGGGCGTGCCGGCGGTGCCCTGGACGAGGAGGGTGGAGTCGCCGCTGACGGCGGCGGCGAGGTGCTCGGAGACCCACGTCTTGGCGGTGCCGGGCACGCCGAGCAGGAGCAGGGCGCGGTCGGTGGCGAGCGTGGTGACGGCGACCTCGACGATGCGGCGGGGGCCGACGTACTTCGGTGTGATCACCGTGCCGTCGGGCAGCGTGCCGCCGAGCAGATAGGTGGCGACGGCCCAGGGCGAGAGGCGCCAGCGGGTGGGGCGCGGCCGGTCGTCCGCGGCGGCGAGCGCGGCGAGTTCGTGGGCGAAGGCGTCCTCGGCGTGCGGCCGCAGGGCCGTGGCGCGGGAGCCTTCGGCGGGGCCGGCCGTGGTGGTCGCCGCCGTGGTCGCGGTGGTCGCCGTGGTGTTTTCGGGCAGGGTCATGGGTCCCCCTCCAGATCGTTCGACCTGCTGTGCGATCCACGGTGCACCATGCCACTGACAATCGGCTCCGGCCGCGGGAAACCGCAGGTGGGAGGCGTTGTCAGTGGCGGCCCGTACGGTCGTTCGCATGACTGAGCAGGGGGTGCGCTGGACGGCGGAACAGGTGCTGGCTCTGGCTCCTGACGACGCGTCGCGCAAGGCGGGAAGCAGGCTGGGTGCGCCCGGGCCGTGGTCCGGGACGGGGTGCGACGGCCGGGGGGCCGTGTGGGGGCTGTGCGCGGGCAGCGGGAAGTCGCCGTACCGGACGGTGGTGGACACCACGGGTCCGGCGTACGCGTGCGGCTGCCCGAGCCGCAAGTTCCCGTGCAAGCACGCGCTGGGGCTGCTGTTGCTGTGGGCCGGCGGCGGGGTGCCGGAGGCCGGGGACGGGGCGCCGGACTGGGCGGAGACGTGGCTCGCGGGGCGGCGCGCGCGGGCCGAGGGCGCGCGCGACGGCGCGGACACCGGACCGGCCGACCCCGAGGCGGCGCGCCGCCGCGCCGAGCGGAGGGCGGCGCGGATCACCTCGGGCGCCGAGGAGTTGGAGCGGCGGCTCGCCGATCTGCTGCGCGGCGGGCTCGCCTCGGCCGAGACCGCGGGGTACGGCCTGTGGGAGGAGACGGCGGCCCGCATGGTCGACGCGCAGGCTCCCGGTCTCGCGGGCCGGGTGCGCGAGCTGGGGGCGATACCGGGGTCGGGGCCGGGCTGGCCGGTCCGGCTCCTGGAGGAGTGCGCGCTGACCCATCTCCTCGACCGCGCCTGGCTGTCCGCCGACCGGCTGCCCGGCCCGCTGGCGGCGACGGTACGGAGCCGGGTCGGCCTGCCGGCCCCGGCGGAGGGGCCCGTGCTGCGCGACCGGTGGCTGGTGCTCGCCCAGTACGACACCGGGGACAGCCGTCTGACGACCCGCCGCATCTGGCTGCACGGCCGGACCAGCGGCCGCACGGCCCTGCTCCTCTCCTTCGGCGCGGCCGGCCGGGCTCCTCAACTGGCGCTGCCGGTCGGCGCCGTGCTGGACGCCGCGCTGCGCCCGTACGAGGGCGGCGGGGGACTCCGCGCGGAGCTGCTCGACCGCTTCGGCCTCTCCCCCTCCACCACCCCGCCCCCCGGCACCTCCCTCGCCGACGCCCTCGCCTCCTACGGCCGGGCCCTCCAGGAGGACCCCTGGCTGGAGAGCTGGCCGGTCACCCTCTCCGCCGTCGCCCCGGCCCGCGCGGACTACGGCTGGCAACTGGCGGACGCGAGCGGCCGGGAGGAGACCTCGGCGCCGACGACCGGCGCGGATCCCGCGCCGACGGCACCGAAGGCCGCGAGCCCGGCGCCCCCGGCCGGTACGGCCCCTTCGGCCGAGGGCGGCGAGAGCGGCGAGGCCCACCGGGCCGGCGCGCCGCGGACCGACGGGCATCCGACCGGGGTCGTCTCCGACGTACCCCGCCCGCACACGGGCAACCCGGGCCGCGTCCCCGGCGACGACGGCCTTCCGGGTACGGGCCCCGCAGGCCCGGCCCCTTCGGCCGAGGGCCGCGAGCACAGCCCGGGACACGGGGGCCGGGGCGCGGGGGCCTCTGGGGGGCTCGGGCGGGGGGCCGTGCCGCTGAGTCGGGGGGCGCAGGGGGGTTCGGGGCTGTGGCGGCTGGTCGCCCTGTCGGGTGGGGCGCCGCTCACGGTGTTCGGGGAGGTGGGGCACCAGGGGTTCACCCCGCTGGCCGCCTGGGCGCCGGACTCGCCCGGCGAGACGGTGCCGCTGGTCTGACCGTCGCCGACCCGTTCGACACACACGTCTGGAGGAGTCCATGGACGCCTGGGAAGAGCTCGTCACGTCGGCGCTGCTGGGCACCGACCGGAAGCCGCCCGCCGGGAGGGCCGGGGACGCGGCGGCCGTCGCGCTGCTCGACGCGGCCGCCGTGCAGACCGTACGGCGCAGGGCGGGGCTGCGGCCCGGTCCTGCGGCGGCCCCGCTGGAGGCCGCGCCGGAGGACGACCGCAGGCCGCTGCCCGAGGCGGCCGGGTGCCGGCTGGCGCAGCTCCTCGCGGGCCGGGCCGCGCCCGCGCCGTCCGGGGGGCGGCGCGGGGCGGCACCGGATCTGACGGAGCTGCTGCCCCAGTGGCTGGCCGCCGCCAACGAGCACGGTTACCGCGCGCCGGCGGCCGCGCTGCCCGCGCTGCTCGACGCGGCCCGGGCCAGGACGGACCTGCGCCCGCAGGCGCTCGCCTTCGCCGGGCCGCGGGGCCTGTGGCTGGCCCGGCTCAACCCGGAGTGGAAGTTCGCGCTGCGCGGGGCGGGCGCGGGCGGCGCGCTGCCCGATCCCGGGGACCGGGACGCGGTCCTGGCCCTGTGGGAGGAGGGCCTGTTCGCGGAGCGGGTCGCGCTGCTCTCGGCCGTACGGGCCGATGACCCGGACCGCGGCCGGGAGCTGCTCGCCTCCACCTGGGGCACGGAGCGCGCGGAGGACCGGCTGATGTTCCTGGACTCGTTGCGGGCCGGGCTCGGCCCGGCGGACGAGGAGTTCCTGGAGGCGGCGCTGTCCGACCGCAGCCGCAACGTGCGGGCGACGGCCGCCGAGCTGCTCTCCGCGCTGCCGGCCTCGGCGCTCGCCGCCCGGATGGCGGAGCGGGCCGCGTCGTGCGTCTCCCTCGACCGTACGAAGGGGGCGGAGCGGATCGTCGTCGAGGCGCCGCACGAGTGCGACGCGGGGATGCGGCACGACGGTGTGGCGCCCACTCCGCCCAGCGGGCGCGGCGAGCGTTCCTGGTGGCTGGGCCAGCTCGTGGAGGCGGCGCCGCTGGACTCCTGGCCGGCGCGGTTCGGGGGGCGCGGTCCGGAGGAGATCGTCGCCCTGCCGGTCGCGGACGACTGGCGGGGCGAGCTGCACGCGGCCTGGTGCCGGGCGGCCGTCCGCCAGCGGAACGCGGACTGGTCCCGGGCCCTGCTCGGCTCTCCGGCGGCTCCGCAGGCCGCCGGCCCCGGCACGTCCTCGCTCGCGGAGCGGGCGCAGTTGCTGTCCACGCTTCCGGCGGAGGAGCGGGCGGTGTGGGTGGCGTCGTTCATAGCGGCCCACGGGCTGTCGGAGGCGTTCCAGCTTCTCGGCGTGTGCGCGGTGCCGTGGGCGGAGCCGCTGGGCGGGGCGGTGGTCGACGCGCTGGACATCGCCCGCGACGCGGGCAGCTATCCCTGGAGCTTCAGCGGGGTGATGGGCCTGGCCGAGCGCTGTCTGTCCCCGTCCGTCGCTCCCCAGCTCGCCGCGCTGACCGCCCTTCCCACCGAAGCGGAGGACGCCTCCCCCGGCGCCGCCGGGTACTGGTCGGAGGCGTTCCAGCGCCTGGTGTCCACCCTGGAACTGCGCGCCGCGATGCACGCGGAACTCGCCGGGCCCTGACCACCCGACCGGCCCACCACCTCCGAGCCCGGCCCACCGCCCCCGGAGCCCCCGGAGCCCCGGCCCACCGCCTCCGGGGCCCGGCACGGCGACGGGGCGGCCCGGGTCCGTGACCCGGGCCGCCCCGTCGGGTGGTCGTCGCCCGCCGGCGGAGAGACCGTCGTCAGGCGGCCACGCGCACGTTGGCGTTCACCCAGTCCACGATCGACGCGGTCGTCGCGCCCGGGGTGAAGATCTCCGCCACGCCCTTCTCCTTCAGCGGCGCGATGTCGGCGTCCGGGATGATGCCGCCGCCGAAGACCTTGATGTCCTCCGCGTCGCGCTCCTTCAGGAGCTCGAGCACCTTCACGAACAGCGTGTTGTGAGCGCCGGAGAGGATCGAGAGGCCGATCGCGTCGGCGTCCTCCTGGATCGCGGTGTCCACGATCTGCTCAGGCGTCTGGTGGAGGCCCGTGTAGATGACCTCCATACCGGCATCGCGCAGCGCCCGCGCGATCACCTTGGCCCCGCGATCGTGGCCGTCGAGACCCGGCTTGGCGACCACCACGCGGATCGGACCGGTCACACCCATCACTGCCTCCACATGCGACCCCCGCGCTTGATTGCCGGGGAGGTGAACGAACGTTATCGCCAGCATCCCGCACGGGACCGTTTCGCGGTGGGCAGCGAGGGGGAAATCACACGTGGGACATTGTTCGCTCCGCTGAGGAGCCGCCACGGGGTCGCCGTACCCCCGCGCCGCCGGCCGCACGGCCCGCGCCCGGCACGGGAACGCGGCGCACCGCGTACGGGACGGGACGGAGGCCGCGATGGCGCTCACCCCCACCGCACTCACCCGCCATATCTCCGGGCGCTTCCCCCTCCCGGCCTTCCGGAGCGCCGACCGGCTCGCCGACCGCGTGAAGGCGACGGCCCTGGATCTCGCGATCCTCGCCGGCCACCTGGTGCTCTATCCCTCCGGCCTCGTCGCGGAGCGCCGCGCCGCCGCGGACCCCGAGGCCGCCTCCACCACCCGCCCCGTCGTCCTGCTGCACGGCTTCGTCGACAACCGCTCCGTCTTCGTGCTGCTGCGCCGCGCCCTGGCCCGCCACGGCCGTGACCGTGTCGAGTCGCTCAACTACTCCCCGCTCACCTGCGACCTCCGGACCGCCGCCGAGCTGCTGGGCCGCCGGGTGGAGGAGCTGCTCGCCCGGACCGGGCACGCCGAGGTCGACCTGGTGGGGCACAGCCTGGGCGGCCTCATCGCCCGCTATTACGTCCAGCGCCTCGGCGGTGACGCCCGGGTGCGCACGCTCGTCATGCTGGGCACCCCGCACGCGGGCACGACGTTCGTACCGCTGGCCGACGCCCACCCGCTGGTGCGCCAGATGCGCCCCGGTTCGCCGGTGCTACGGGAGCTCGCGGGTCCGTCGTCGGGCTGCCGTACCCGGTTCGTGAGCTTCTGGAGCGATCTGGACCAGGTGATGGTGCCGGTGGAGACGGCCCGCCTCGACCACCCCGACCTGGTCGTGCACAACGTGCGGGTCAGCGGCGTCGGACATCTCGCGCTGCCGGTGCATCCCACGGTCGCCGTGGGCATCCTGGCCGCCCTCGACGACGGCGGGCCGGCGGCGGATACGGAGGGCGGGTCGGAGGGTTCCGCTTCGGTGGCCTGACGGACCGCCAGAGGGCCCGCCCGAGGTTCGCCGAAGGCCCGCCGAAAGGGCTCCGTTCTTCGAACGTTCTTCGAACACAGAGCCAAAGCTCTCTCCTCAAGCCGCCGAAAGACGGCCGATTGCCCGTTTCCTGGCGGCTCGAAACCCGCCGAAGATTGTCGGGCGCGCGTACCGCCGGGTACAGTCACGCCACTGCTTGACCCCCCTGCTGCCGAGGCGAGAGAGAAGTTGGTGAACGACCAGCACCCCCACGCCGGGTACGTCACGGACGCCACCCAGACCACGGGCAGCTTCGCCGTCGACCCACTGTTCGGCACCTATGAGACCGGCTACGACGCAGGTCAGGCTGGTTACACGGACTACTCGGCACAGTCCGGCCAGCACGGGTACAGCGGTTACACCGACTACAGCGGCCAGTGGGACACCGGTTCCCAGGACGCGTACACCGCCACCGGCCAGTGGGACGCCACCGCCTGGACCGAGGCGCAGCAGACCGGCCAGTACGAGGCGGCGGCCTTCGCCTCCCACGACACCACCGGCCAGTGGACGACGCCCACCTTCGAGACCGGTGCGTACGACGCCACCGCCTGGAACCAGGCCACGCCCGAGCCGGTCGTCCCGCACCAGTACACGCCGGAGCAAGCGCCCGAGCAGACCTCGGAGTTCACCTTCGAGTCGTCGTCCTACGCGTACGACCCGTCCTCCTACGAGACGGCCGCCTACGACACGGCCGCCTACGACGCGCAGGCGCACCCGCAGGCGGCGTACGACACGACCGCGACGTACGAGACGACCGCGGCGTACGACATGACGGCGACGTACGACACCGCCCCGTACGCGCAGCAGGAGCAGGACCTCGACGCGTTCCACAGCGCCGAGACCATGGTCGCCCTGGAGCTCGACACCGATCTCGACGGTGTCGACCTGGCCCACGACATCACCCCCGACGTCGCCCCCGAGGTCCCCGCCGCCGCGGGTGCCGCCGCCCGCCCCGTGCGCCGTTCCGGCGGTGGGGGCAGCCGCGGCCGGCGCCGTACGCCCGCCAAGCGGTCCGCGCTGCTGACCGTCGCCGTCCCGTCGGCCTGCGTCATGGGCGTCGCCGGCATCGCGGCCGCCTCGGTCAGCGGACTCACCGACTCCGGCGCGGAGGGCAAGGACGACACGACGTCCCTCGCCGCCGCCGACCCGGCCTCGGTCAAGCAGGTCGCCGCCAACAGCAAGCTGGACACGCAGCTCGCCGCGCTGAGCGCCGACGCCCGCGACTTCGGCGACCGTGCCAGCCGCACCCAGGAGCGCATCGATCTGAAGCTGCGCCAGGAGGCGGAGAAGAAGAAGCGCGAGGAGGAGGCCGCCCGCAAGGAGGCCCTCCGTCCGAAGTTCTGGCTGCCGGTGAAGCTCCACCAGCTCAGCGCCCGCTACGGCCAGTCCGGCGTCAACTGGATGTCGGTGCACACCGGCATCGACTTCCCCGTCCAGTACGGCACGCCCGTCATGGCCGCGACCGACGGCACCGTCCGCACGCAGTGGAACAGCGCCTACGGCAACATGGCGATCGTGACCTCCCCGGACGGCACCGAGACCTGGTACTGCCACCTCAGCAGCACCAAGATCCGCTCCGGCAAGGTCAAGGCCGGCGACGTCATCGCGTACTCCGGCAACTCCGGCAACTCCACCGGCCCGCACCTCCACTTCGAGGTCCGGCCGAACGGCGGCGCGGCGATCGACCCGCTGAGCTGGCTGCGCAGCCACGGTCTCGACCCGACGAGCTGACACCCTCCTCGCACGCCGAAGGGGCCCCGCCGATCACCGGCCGGGGCCCCTTCGCCGTAACGGCCGGTGCCCTACAGCTTCTCGACCGGCGCGTACCGCAGCAGCAGCCGCTTGGGCTTCTCGTCGCCGAAGTCGATCGTGGCCTGCGCGTCCGCGCCCACGCCCGTCACGGCCATGACCGTGCCGAGGCCGAACTGGTCGTGCGTGACCCGGTCGCCGACCTGGAGCGCGATCACCGGCTTGTCGTTCGTGCGCCGGGTGGCGAAGCCCGAGGGGCCGGAGCGGGTGCGGGACGAGGAGAGCGAGGAGGTGATCCCCGAGGTCGGCCCGGCGGGCTTGGCCATCGGGCCGGTCCGCTTCCACTCCAGATACGTGGCCGGGATCTCCTCCAGGAAGCGCGAGGCCGGGTTGTACGAGGGCTGGCCCCAGGCGCTGCGCATCGCGGAGCGGGTGAGATAGAGCCGCTCGCGGGCGCGCGTGATGCCGACGTAGGCGAGGCGGCGCTCCTCCTCGAGCTCCTTGGTCTGGCCGAGGGCGCGCATGTGCGGGAAGACGCCGTCCTCCATGCCGGTGAGGAAGACCACCGGGAACTCCAGGCCCTTGGCGGTGTGGAGGGTCATCAGGGTGATGACGCCGGAGCCCTCCTCGTCCTCGTCGGGGATCTGGTCGGAGTCGGCGACGAGGGCGACCTGCTCCAGGAACTCGGCGAGCGATCCGCCCTCTTCGCCGCGCTCCTGCTCGAACTCCAGGGCCACGGCGGCGAGTTCCTGGAGGTTCTCGATGCGGGTCTCGTCCTGCGGGTCGGTGGACGCCTGCAGCTCGGCCAGATAACCGGTCCGCTCGAGCACGGCCTCCAGGACCACGGCCGGTCCGGCGCCCGAGTCGACGATGGTGCGGAGCTCCTCCATGAGCGTGTTGAAGCGCTTGACGGCGTTGGCGGAGCGGGCCGCCATGCCATACGCCTCGTCGACGCGCTTGAGCGCCTGCGGGAAGGTGATCTTCTCGCGCAGCGCGAGGGCGTCGATCATCGCCTCGGCGCGCTCGCCGATGCCGCGCTTGGGGACGTTGAGGATGCGGCGCAGCGGCACGTTGTCCTCGGGGTTGGCGAGGACGCGCAGGTAGGCCAGGACGTCGCGGACCTCCTTGCGCTCGTAGAAGCGCACGCCGCCGACGACCTTGTAGGGCAGTCCGACGCGGATGAAGATCTCTTCGAAGACGCGGGACTGGGCGTTGGTGCGGTAGAAGACGGCGACGTCGCCGGCCTTGGCCTCGCCCGCGTCCGTGAGCCGGTCGATCTCGTCGGCGACGAACTGGGCCTCGTCGTGCTCGGTGTCGGCGACGTATCCGGTGATCTGCGCGCCGGCGCCGGCGTTGGTCCACAGGTTCTTGGGGCGGCGGGACTCGTTGCGCTCGATGACCGCGTTGGCGGCCGACAGGATCGTCTGGGTGGAGCGGTAGTTCTGCTCCAGCAGGATCGTGGTGGCGTCCGGGTAGTCCTCCTCGAACTGGAGGATGTTGCGGATGGTCGCGCCGCGGAAGGCGTAGATCGACTGGTCCGCGTCACCGACGACGCACAGCTCGGCGGGCTCCAGGTCCTCGTAGCCGGTGCCGACCAGTTCCCGTACGAGGGTGTACTGGGCGTGGTTGGTGTCCTGGTACTCGTCGACGAGGACGTGGCGGAAGCGGCGGCGGTAGTGCTCGGCGACGTCGGGGAACGCCTGGAGCAGGTGGACCGTCGTCATGATGATGTCGTCGAAGTCCAGGGCGTTGGCCTCGCGCAGCCGCGCCTGGTACATCCGGTACGCCTCGGCGAGGGTCTTCTCGAAGCCGTCGGCGGCCTGGTCGGCGAAGGTCTCCTCGTCGATCAGCTCGTTCTTCAGGTTGGAGATCTTGGCGCTGAAGGACTTCGGCGGGAACTTCTTCGGGTCGAGGTCCAGGTCGCGGCAGACCAGCGCCATCAGGCGCTTGGAGTCGGCGGCGTCGTAGATCGAGAAGGAGGAGGTGAAGCCGAGCTTCTTGCTCTCGCGGCGCAGGATGCGGACGCAGGCGCTGTGGAAGGTCATGACCCACATGGCGTGGGCGCGCGGGCCGACGAGCTGCTCGACGCGCTCCTTCATCTCGCCCGCGGCCTTGTTGGTGAAGGTGATCGCGAGTATCTGGCCGGGGTGGACGTGCCGGGTGGCCAGGAGGTGGGCGATGCGGTGGGTGAGCACCCGGGTCTTGCCGGAGCCGGCGCCGGCGACGATGAGCAGGGGTGAGCCGGTGTGGACGACGGCGGCGCGCTGCTGCTCGTTCAGCCCGTCCAGGAGCGCGGCGGGGTCCACGACGGGCCGGGGGGCGCCGTCGCGGTAGTACGCGTCCCGGGGGGCCGGAGGCACGTCGAAGCGGTCCCCGAAGAGGTCGTGCGGAACCTCCTCCGCGGCCGGGGCGCCGTGCTCGTCCTCGGGCAGGGGCGGAGGCTCCTCCGAGGAGTGGTTCTGGAGGCTCGCCAGGAAGCTGTCGTCAAAGAGGCTGTTGCTCATCGCCTCACGAGTCTAGGACGCCGGACTGACAGTCCGCTCCTGTCTCCCGAAGTGACCGGATCCTCACGGAAGGCGACGGCCCGGTTCGGGGTGACTTCGGACGCCCCGGGGTGTCCGGGGAGTCCCGGGCGGCTCAGACCCAGAGGGTGGCGATGAAGATGTTCGCCATGGTCAGGCCGCCGACCGCGCCGAAGAGGCCCTTGTCGATCCTCTCCTCGTCGCGCTTGACGTAGACGAGGCCGAGGATCACCACGAGGACGGCGAGCTTGATGCCGATCTTGAGGTTGTTCACGGTCTGGTCGTCGGCCTGGTTGAGGCCGACGAGGGCGACGCCGGTGATCAGCATGGTCAGGGCGCCGTGCAGCATCGCCGGGGTGAAGCGGGCCGTACCGGCCCCCATCGCCTTCATCTGGGTGAGGAATCCGCCGAGCAGGGAGGCGATTCCGATGATGTGCAGGGCGACGAAGACATGAATGAGTACGTCCATGGGGCGGAGCCTAACCGGGGCCATAGCACCGGCCTCCGGGCGGGTCCACCTTGTCCGGGGCTTCGGTCAGGCGGCCACCGGAAGCGCCGTCCGAGCAGGACCCGGCCCGAAAGAGAACGGTCCCGGAACGTCAACTGGCGCCAATAGCGGTCAACTCCCCGCAGCCGGCCGGCAGCCGGGCTTAGCGTCCTCCCCCAGGTGACCGGCTCCCCACCACCGCCGTTCCGCGGCGGTCGTCGGTCACCCCCGCCGAGAAAAACCGGCGGCGGCCCGTCTCCCCTGTGCGGGCCGCCGCCGGTCCCGGCGGGCAGCGTCCCCCACAGGGAGAGGATGTGACCCGCCCTCGTGGCAGCGCACCGCAAGCCCAAGCACTCCCCTCTCGGCGGCCGTGCCGCCCGCACCGCGGCCACCCTGGCCCTGACCTCCGCCGCCACCGCGACCGTCTTCGAGGGAGCCGGGCACGCCACGCCCCGTCCGACGCCCGCGCAGGTGAAGGCCCAGGTCGACCGGCTCTACGAGGAGGCCGAGGTCGCGACCGAGAAGTACAACGGGGCGAAGGAGCGGGCCGACCGGGCGCGGGCCGCCTTCGACCGGCTGCGCGACGAGGCCGCCCGCAGGACCGACCGGCTCAACCGCTCCCGCGAGGCCCTCGGCGCGTTCGCGGCCGCGCAGTACCGCTCCGGCGGACTCGACCCGGCGATCCAGCTCGCGCTCACCTCCGACCCCGACCAGTACCTGGAGCGGGCCGCGCGCGCCGAGAAGGCCGGGGACCGGCAGGCCGCGGCGGTCGCCTCCGTACGGCGTGAGCTGGCGGCCGTACGGCAGTTGCGCAGCGAGTCGGAGAGCCGGCTGCGGGAACTGAAGGCCCACGAGGCGGAGCTGCGGCAGCAGAAGACGGCCGTGCAGGGCAAGCTGGAGGCCGCCCGGACGCTGCTCGCGCGGCTCACCGCGCAGGAGCGGGCGCGCTACGAGGCCGCCGTGGCGGCCGGCGGCCACGGCGGTCACGGCGGGGGCTCCGGGGGCGCGGCGAGGGCCGACCGGGCCTCCACGGTCCGCGGGCCGATCGCGGCACCGACCGCGCGGGCCGCCGAGGCGATCGCCTTCGCGCGGGCGCAGATCGGCAAGCCGTACGTGTGGGGCGCGACCGGTCCGTCCGCCTACGACTGCTCGGGGCTGACCCAGGCGTCCTGGCGCGCGGCCGGGGTCTCGCTGCCCCGCACCACCTACACCCAGATCAACGCGGGCCGCCGGGTCTCGCGCTCCGAACTGGCCCCCGGCGACCTCGTCTTCTTCTACTCCGGCATCAGCCACGTCGGTCTCTACATCGGCGGCGGGCAGATGATCCACGCACCGCGCCCGGGCGCCCCCGTCCGGGTCGCCCCGATCGACGAGATGCCCTTCGCGGGCGCCACCCGGGTCGGCTGACGCGGCCACGGCCTCCCGGCTACACCAGGCGGCGGGCGGTCGCCCAGCGGGTCAGCTCGTGCCGGTTGGAGAGCTGGAGCTTGCGCAGCACCGCCGAGACGTGGGACTCGACCGTCTTCACCGAGATGAAGAGCTGCTTGGCGATCTCCTTGTACGCGTATCCCCGGGCGATCAGGCGCAGCACCTCCCGCTCCCGCTGGGTGAGCCGGTCCAGGTCCTCGTCGACGGGCGGCGCGTCCGTCGAGGCGAAGGCGTCGAGTACGAAGCCGGCCAGGCGGGGCGAGAAGACCGCGTCGCCCTCCTGGACCCGGAAGATGGAGTCGACCAGGTCGGTGCCGGTGATGGTCTTGGTGACATAGCCGCGGGCGCCGCCGCGGATCACCCCGATCACGTCCTCGGCCGCGTCGGAGACCGACAGGGCCAGGAAGCGGACCGGGTCCTCGGCCGCCGCCATGAGGCTCGCGCAGCGCCGCAGCACCTCGACACCGCCGCCGCCCGGCAGGTGGACGTCGAGGAGGACGACCTCGGGGCGGGTCGCGGTGATGACCGTGACCGCCTGCTCCACGTCGGCCGCCTCGCCGACCACCTCGACGCCGGTCACGTCGGTCCGGCCGATCTCGGCCTGCACCCCGGTGCGGAACATGCGGTGGTCGTCGACGAGCACGACCCGCACCCGGCGCCCCGTGCCCTGCGCCGCCTCGCTCCCGGTCCCGGTCTCGTCGCTCATCCGTCCGCCCTCTCCATCTCCAGCTCCACTTCGGTGCCCCCGCCCGGCACGGATCTGAGCCGCGCCGATCCGCCGTTGCGCTGCATCCGGCCGATGATCGATTCTCGTACGCCCATCCGGTCGTCCGGCACCGCGTCCAGGTCGAAGCCGGGCCCTCGGTCCTTGACGGAGACGAAGACCGTCCGGCCCTCCACCTCCGCGAAGACCTGGACCGGTCCGCCCTCGCCACCGTACTTGGCGGCGTTGACCATCGCCTCGCGCGCGGCCTGCATCTGCGCGCCCAGCTTCTCGTCGAGCGGGCAGTCGCCGACGACCACGACCTCCAGCGGGACGCCGTGCTTGTCCTCGACCTCCGCCGCGGCCCGCTTGACCGACTCGGCGAGGGTGGTGGGCTCCTCGTCCTCCTCCTTGCCGGTGCCCTCCGGCCGGTACAGCCAGTTGCGCAGCTCCCGCTCCTGGGCGCGCGCCAGCCGGCGGACCTCGCCGGGGTCCTCGGCGTTGCGCTGGATCAGGGTGAGGGTGTGCAGCACGGAGTCGTGGACGTGGGCGGCGACCTCGGCGCGCTCCTGGGCGCGGATACGCAGGGTGCGCTCCTCGCTCAGGTCCTGCGACATGCGGACCAGCCAGGGTCCGGCGAGCAGGGCGATGCCGGTGAGGACCGCGACGGCGGCGGTCAGCGCCGTGCCGAGCTGGGTGACGGAGCCGCGGACCACGAGGAAGACCGCGAGCCCGGTGCCGACCAGGGCGACGCCGACGAGGCCACGGACCAGTTGGAGGACGCGCCGGCGGCGGTCGGGGTCGGTCCAGCTCGCCCGGCGGGCGTTGTCGGCCTGCCGCCAGACGAGGACGACACCGACGCCGATCAGCAGGGACGGCCAGATGTAGCGGCCGGCCTGCTTGTCGACGTTGAGGTTGCCGATGAACGCGGTGATCCCGAGCGCCAGCGCGATCAGGGCGAAGACCTGGCCGCGGTCGGGCTTGCGGAGGCGTCTGCGGCCGTCCGGCATGGTCTCGAACACGGGCCGGGGCGCGGAGCGGCCGCCGACGCCGAGGGGGACGACGATCCAGAACACCGCGTACAGCAGCGCGCCGAGCCCGTCCGCGAGCATCAGGGCCACGAAGAACGCGCGGATCCAGATGACGGGCAGCCCGAGGTGCCCGGCGAGGCCGCGCGCGACACCGCCGAGCCACCGGCCGTCGGCGCTGCGGTAGAGCCTGCGCACGGGCGGTTCGTCGATGTCGGTGACACGAGCGGCTGCGGACATGTACCGATCGTCACACGTTCGGCCGTCCACGGACATCAGGGTCGGCCCGGATATCGACCCTGGAACCGTCTCGGGGTAGGGCGGCCCCGGAAGATCAGGGTCAAGGCAGGGTCGGTCCCGGTGCCGCGGAGGGTCACGGCCCGTCACCATGGACGCATGACCAGTTCGACGCCTTCGCACCACGAGGCCCCGCCGCCGGCGGAGGCCCCGCCCGCCTCGCCGCTGCGGCGCTCGCGCGGGCAGAAGGTCGTGGCCGGCGTGTGCGGCGGTCTCGGCCGGCATTTCGACCTCGACCCGGTGATCTTCCGGGTCGTGCTCGGCGTGCTCGCGGTGACCGGCGGCGTCGGGCTGATCTTCTACGGCTTCGCGTGGCTGCTGCTGCCGCTCGCGGACGAGGAGGAGAACGAGGGCCGCCGGCTGCTGACCGGCCGGGTCTCGGGCTCCTCGCTGACCGCGGTGCTGATGGCGCTCGTGGGCTGCGGGATCTTCCTGTCGATGCTGCACAACGGGGGGACGCTGGCGTTCGCGCTCGTCCTGTCGCTCGCGGTGAGCGGTGCGGCGGTCTGGTCGCAGCGGCGGCAGTCGGTCGTGGCGACCGTCGAGGAGGGCGGCCGGATAGACGCGGCCGCCGCGCTCGCGGTCGCCGAGGCGCCGCCGGAGACCAAGGCGCCGCCGCTCGTGGAGTTCCCGTCCTGGTGGCGGGACCCCATCGTCAAGGACGGCTCGACCGGGAAGGTGGCCATCGGCTATCTCTGGGGGCCGCACGGGATCCTCGACGAGGAGGGGAAGATCGACGGCGTGGTGCCGACGCCGGGCAGCCAGTGGGGCCCGGACCCGGCCGCCGCGCCGGGCCGCCCGACCCCGTCGGCCCGGGTGCGCACGAGCCCGCCGTCCATCGGCGGCCTGGTGTTCCTGCTGGCCCTGATCGCGGGCGGCCTCGGCACCGGCCTGTCGTGGGAGGGGAATCCGCTGGGCACGAGCCTGCAGATCGGTCTGGCCGCCGCGCTCGCGGTGTTCGGGCTCGGTCTGGTGGTCAGCAGCTTCCTCGGCCGGACCGGTTTCGGCACGGTCTTCCTGATGCTCGTGACCGCGGGCCTGCTCGCGGTGGCGTCGGTGCTGCCGAAGGAGATCTCCACGGTCTGGGCCCGCGAGACCTGGCGGCCGGCGGCGGTCTCGGCCGTGCAGCCGCGCTACGAGCTCGGCACCGGCATCGGCACGCTCGACCTGTCGGCTCTCGCCGTGCCGGCGGGGACGACGGTGGCGACGCGGCTGGAGGTCGGCGCGGGGAAGCTGAAGGTGATCGTGCCGCGCGACGCGACGGTGAAGCTCCGGGCCCAGGTGGGCCTCGGCGATCTGCGGCTGCCCCCGGAGAACGCGCCGGCGGCCCCGTCGGCCATCCCCTCCGCGACGCCGTCGACCGCCGCGCCGGTGTCCCCGCCCGCCGTGCCGTCGGCCGTGCCCCCGACGGCGCCCGTCGCGCCCTCGCCGCAGGGGGACATCGACATCGCGCCGGACCTCGACGAGAGCCGTACGCTCGCCCCGCCGCCGGGGGTCACCCCGGGCGGCACGCTCGACCTCTTCCTGGAGGTCGGTCTCGGACAGGTGGAGGTCGTCCGTGCTGGTGCATGAGTTCCGCCCGGGACGGCTGATCCTGGGCATGGCCGCCCTGGCCCTCGCGGCGCTCTACGCGGGGGACGCGGCGGACGCCTGGTCGGTCGCCTGGTACGTGGTGATCCCGGTGCTGTGCGGGGCGCTCGGCCTCGCGGCGGTCGCGTCCTGGGCCGCCTATCGGATACGGCGGCGGTCGGCGAGGAGCGCGTCCAGCGACAGCACGGGCGCACCGGCGAGCAGCAGCGGGAGCCAGGCCATGAGATAGGCGAGGTCGTTGCCGAGGTAGTACGGGTTCACCTGCCAACTGACGGTCAGCCACAGGCTCAGCGAGATCAGCGCCCCGCCGAGCGCGGCGACCCGGGCGAAGAGACCGAAGAGGGTGCCGAGGCCGACGGTCAGCTCGCCGAGGGCGATGGCGTAGCCGAAGGCGACGGGGTTCTCGAGTGCCAGGTCGACGAGGGCGGGGAGGGCGGAGGTGTCGCGGACGCCCCGCATGACCTCGCCGATCGACTCGGGGCCGGTGTCGGCGAGAAAGGCGGAGTCGGTGAGCTTGTCGAGCCCGGCGTAGATGAAGGTGACGCCGAGGAAGAGCCTCAGCGGAAGCAGGGCGTAGCGGGTGGCGACGGCCGTCCACCCGTCGCTGCCGCCGTCACCGGCGCCTCCGGAGCCGAAGCCCCGGTAGCCGGCTCCGGAGCCCCGTCCGAAGCCGTCACCACCGGTGCCGTGGCCCCCAGCCCCGTGGTCGCCGGTTCCGTGGTCGCCGGTTCCGTGGTCGCCGGGGCCCCGGTCGCTCGTTCCGTCCGTCCGTCCCGTCATCGCCGGCCGCCTCTCCACGCGCGCCCCGTCGCTCGGTCCGGGGGTCCGAGTTTCGATTCTCCTCGCATTCCCGGTGACAGGACATCCCCGAGGCGCGGACCCGGCACCGGGTCACCGTCGTGGGTCAGTCGAGGACGTCGATCACGACCCGGTTGGTCTCGATCCCGGCGGCCGTGATCACCGACACCTCCATCCTGCCCGGCTCCACGTCGGCCGGGAGGGGGACGGTCAGGGCGGTGTCGGTCGGGTTGGCGAAACCGCCGGGGACGGGGACGAGGGGGACATGGGCGTGGACGGGGCCGATGCGGACCACGAGCCGGGTGAGCGGGTCGGGCGCGGCCGCTCCCGCCGGGACGAAGCCGGTGCCGCGGATCTCGATGTCGTCGCCGGTGCGGATGGGGGCGTCGAGGTCGCCCGCCTCGCGGGCCCGGACCACCGAGAAGATCTTGGGCCGGCCGCCCTCCACGCACTTGCCGAAGAGGTAGCAGGCCACGGAGACGGCGACGAGCAGCACCAGCGCCCAGGGCAGGCCGGGCAGCCGGTCGGGGGCCTGGCCGAGGCGGACCGCGGCGAGGACGAGGACGGCGGCGGAGACCAGCACGTACTGCGCGTCGGTGAGGCTGGCACGCCCGTCGTCGTCGCACAGCAGATCGGACGGCCGGGGCCGGTCGGCGCGGACCTTCTGGAGGCGGCGGCCGGCGATCCGCAGGGCCACGACGAGCCGGGCGACGACCGCGGTCAGGCCGACCAGGGCGAGCACGGCGAGCAGCCCGGCGCCCCGGCCGAGACCGAGGTCCACGTCGGGGGCGCCGGTGACCAGGCGCAGGGCGAGCAGCAGCAGCGCGTAGACGGAGAGGAGGAGCCAGGCGGCGGCGACGGCACGGGAGGTGGAGAGCCGGTTGTCCTCGCCGAGGAGGGGGGCGACGACCCCGCCGCGGTGCCGGTGCGACCGGGCCGCGGCCGTCAGGGCGGCCGCGAGCAGGACGGCGGCGCCCAGGGCGGCCGTGCGGGTGCCGGTCCAGCCGGTGCCGAGGGCCGTGAGGGCCTGGCCGAGGAGCAGGGCGAGGACGGCGCCCCACCCGACGGCGAGGGTGCCGCGGTGGATCCGGTCGCACCGGGCACCGCCCGTCCCACGGCCGCGCGCGGCGACGGTGCGGGCGGACTGGGCGAGTTCGTCGGAGACCCACTGCCGTGAGGCGACCGGCGAGTGGGCGAGGGCGGCGGGCACGCCGTGCCCGGCGGCGAGTTCGTCGCGCCGGGCGAGGAAGGCGGCGACGGCCCGCCGGTGGCCGGAGCGTTCGCAGTGCGGGCAGGGCCCGCCCTCCGCGCCGCCCGACCCGCACTGTCTCGCCTCTTGCACCGCCACGGCGCCGCCCACTTCCCGCTCGGTCGACTCGTCCTCGTCAACTCGCTGTTGATTCCTGGGAATTGTGCCGCACCGACCACTCCGCCCGAGCGCATTGCACACCTCGCGCGGGAGTGATTGAAGAGTCATCACATTGACGTAAGGACTGCCAAGTCCGTCACCAGGACGTTCGCTACGACAGGAGTTCGGGCTCCTCGCGGCTGATCCGCCGCCACAGCGGCTGGTAGTTGATCCAGGCCACGAGGTCGCTGCCGAGCTGTTCCCGGGTGGCGACGGCGTCGCGGTGGTCGATGAGCACCGGCTTGCCCGCGGCCCGTGCGGTGAGCTGCACCTGGGCGCAGCGTTCCATGGCGATGAACCACCAGGCCGCCGCGTCCACGGAGGTGCCGACCGTGAGCAGCCCGTGGTTGCGCAGCACGATCGCCTTGCACGCGCCGAGGGCGACCGCGATCCGCCGGCCCTCCTCGGGGTCGACGGTGACGCCGGTGTAGGCGTCGTAGAGGACGTGGTCCTGGTAGAAGGCGCAGGCGTCCTGGGTGATCGGGTCGATCAGCTCGCCGAGGGCGGCGAGCGCCCGCCCGTGCGTGGTGTGGGTGTGGGCGACGGCCACGACGTCCGGCCGGGCGCGGTGCACCTGGGCGTGCACGGTGAAGGCGGCCTGGTTGACGTGGTGGGTGCCGTGGACGACCCGGCCGTCGCCGTCGACGAGGATCAGGTCGCTCGCGGTGATCTCGGCGAAGGGCGCGCCGAAGGGGTTCGCCCAGAAGCAGTCGGGGTGCTCGGGGTCGCGGGCGGTGATGTGCCCGGACACCCCGTCCTCGTATCCGAGCCGTCCGAAGTTCCGCAGCGCGGCGGCGAGGCGCTGCTTGCGGTGCCTGCGCTCCTCGGCGGCCGTCGCGTGGACGGGCGGCATGGCGAAGTGGAGCTGCCCGACGGGTACGGGGACGGGGGCGGACCCGGGGGCGGGGGAAGGCGCGGGAACGGGCGTGGGAGCGGACGCCGGTGTCTCGGTCATGCGCCGGAAGGTAACGCCCGGCCGGGCAACTCACCAGAGCCCGCGCGGACCCCGTTCCGGCCCTCCTTTCCGGCCCCCCTTTCCGGCCGCCCGTGGCCCGTACGCGAGACCGCCGCCCCCGCGGCGGAGCGGGGACGGCGGTCTCGGACGTTCGGGTGCGCGAGCGCTCAGGCGCTCAGGCGGCACCCGCGGGAGCGACTACTCCCACTCGATGGTGCCCGGCGGCTTGCTGGTCACGTCGAGGACGACGCGGTTGACGTCGGCGACCTCGTTGGTGATGCGGGTCGAGATGCGGGCCAGCACGTCGTACGGCAGGCGCGACCAGTCGGCGGTCATGGCGTCCTCGGAGGACACCGGGCGCAGCACGATCGGGTGGCCGTAGGTGCGGCCGTCGCCCTGGACGCCGACGGAGCGGACGTCGGCGAGCAGCACGACGGGGCACTGCCAGATCTCGCGGTCGAGACCGGCGGCGGTGAGCTCCTCGCGGGCGATGGCGTCGGCCTCGCGGAGCAGGTCCAGGCGCTCCTTGGTGACCTCGCCGACGATGCGGATGCCGAGGCCGGGGCCGGGGAACGGCTGGCGCTGGACGATCTCCTCGGGCAGGCCGAGCTCCTGGCCGACCATGCGGACCTCGTCCTTGAAGAGCTGGCGCAGCGGCTCGACGAGCTCGAACTCCAGGTCCTCGGGGAGGCCGCCCACGTTGTGGTGGGACTTGATGTTGGCGGTGCCGGTGCCGCCGCCGGACTCGACGATGTCCGGGTAGAGCGTGCCCTGGACGAGGAAGGCGACCTCCTCGCCGTCGGCGGCGCCCTCGGCGACGATCTCGGCCTGCGCCTGCTCGAAGACGCGGATGAACTCCCGGCCGATGATCTTGCGCTTGGTCTCCGGGTCGGAGACGCCGGCGAGGGCGGTGAGGAAGCGCTCCTGCGCGTCGACGACCTTCAACTGGACGCCGGTGGCGGCCACGAAGTCCTTCTCTACCTGCTCGGTCTCGCCCTTGCGCATCAGGCCGTGGTCGACGTAGACGCAGGTGAGCTGCGAGCCGATGGCCTTCTGGACGAGCGCGGCGGCCACGGCGGAGTCGACGCCGCCGGACAGACCGCAGATCGCGCGCTTGGTGCCGACCTGGGCGCGGATGGCCGCGACCTGCTCCTCGATCACGTTGCCGGTGGTCCAGGAGGGCTCGATGCCGGCGCCGCGGTAGAGGAAGTGCTCCAGGATCTGCTGGCCGTGCGTGGAGTGCAGCACCTCGGGGTGGTACTGGACGCCGTACAGCTTCTTCTCGTCGTTCTCGAAGGCGGCGACCGGCACGACGTCGGTGGACGCGGTGACGGTGAAGCCCTCGGGGGCGGCGGAGCAGGCGTCGCCGTGCGACATCCACACGGACTGCTCGACCGGGGTGCCCTCGAAGAGGGTGGAGCCGGCCTTGCTGACGTGGAGGGGGGTACGGCCGTACTCGCGGGCTCCGGTGTTGTCGACGGTGCCACCGAGGGTGGTCGCCATGAGCTGGAAGCCGTAGCACATGCCGAAGACGGGGACACCGGCCTCGAAGATCTCGCGGTCGAGGCGCGGGGCGCCCTCCGCGTACACGGAGGACGGGCCGCCGGAGAGGATGATCGCCTTCGGGTTCTTGGCCAGCATCTCGGCCACCGGCATGGTGGACGGGACGATCTCGCTGTAGACCCGGGCCTCACGGACGCGGCGGGCGATGAGCTGGGCGTACTGGGCGCCGAAGTCGACAACGAGGACTACGTCCGGGTTGGTGACGTCGGGCGCGGCAGCGGGGGGCGCTGATGACACTTCGGCGGCCTTCCGGCGGTAGGAGGGGATCCCTGGGGGTTCCCCCGAAGGGGGCTATTTGTCGATTCTACCGGCGCGCCGATGACGCGTTTCGTCTCACCATCCGAACCGGGGTGGCCTTCGTCTCACCATCCGGGCCCGGCTTGCACCCGGACGCACGCGGGGGTCCATACTGTGCGCCATGCGCAAGCTCCCGACCTTCCTCTTTACCTATGGCAACCGGCCCACCGGCTGCCATGGTCGTGCTGCTTGAGCAACTGACAAGCGACTTCCCAGGCGCCCCGGGCCGACAAGGCCCGGGGCGTTCTGCTTGTTCCCGGGCGATGCCGCCCCGGGGCTCCCGACCCGACACGAGGAGCCCCACCGTGACCACCACCTCCCCCGAGAAGACCCTCGACGCCAAGACCCTCCATGCGAAGACCCTCGGCGCGAAGACCCCCACCGAGCAGACCGGCGCCCGCACCGACGAGGCGGCCGCGCTCATCGGCGACGCCCGCGAGCGCATCGACGCGCTCGACGACCGGATCATCGGTCTGATCCAGGAACGCATGGCCGTCTCGGCCGTCATCCAGGAGGCCCGCGTCTCCTCCGGCGGCCGCCGGGTGAACCTGGCCCGCGAGATGGAGGTGCTCGGCCACTACCGGGACGCGCTGGGCAAGCCGGGCACGGCGCTCGCGATGACGATGCTGGAGCTGTGCCGAGGCCGGATCTGACCGCCCGGGGCGGCCTCCGGCGCGTGTGAGTGCTGTCCCGTACCCGAGTTCGGTCGCACCCTCACCCGTACGGCGCGTGACCGGGCCCGGCGCGGCTTCGTTGGTCGTGATGTCCGTGCCAGCCAGGGGCGGGCCCGAAGAAGACCACGCGTGGCTCTCGCTGGGGCGTGTGACGTACCTCCGGTACGTCGTGGGACCTCGCCCCAGCGCGCGTGACCGGACGGCAGGGGACAGCAGCCCGGTCACCCAGAAAGGGCGGTCGGTTCCGGGGACGCCCGGGACCGGCCGCAACCGGCCGAACGACCCGACACCCACCGTCCCGGTCCCCCTCCCCACACCCTCCTCCCCCACACTCCTTCCCGCACCCCCCTCCTCGCCTCACCAGGGGCCTCGCGCCCGCGACCGGAATCGCGGCGCGGGGCCCCTTGGCGTGCGTGTCGAAAGCCCCGCTCGATACGTGACGCGCGTCACATGAAGATCTCGTGCGAGCGCTACAACCAATCCCCCAGGTCACGGGTCATCTATTCAGCACCACCCAGAAACTGGAGGGGCGCTGCACTCGGAGGGGGGTGCAGCGCCCTTTCCGTTTTCCGGAATCCGGCTACGCCGACTCCGTCTCCTTCGGCCGCACGGCCGGCGGAGCGACCGGCGGGACGGCCGGCGGGACGACGGGAATCCCCAGGAACGGCAGCTTCAGGGCGCCGAACGCCTCGGCCGGGACGGCGGGCGCCTTCGGCTCGACCGGCGCCAGCCGCACGTACGCCTCGCCCTGACGCGGGCGCGGGTCCTCCTCACCCTTGTTGGGCCAGAAGGACATCGCCCGCTCCGCCTGCGCCGTGATCGTCAGGGACGGGTTCACCCCCAGATTGGCGGAGACCGCGGCACCGTCCACGACGGAGATCCCCGGGTGGCCGTAGAGGCGGTGGTACGGGTCGATGACGCCCGACTCGGCGTCCGCACCGATCGGACAGCCGCCCAGGAAGTGGGCGGTGAGCGGGGTGCCCATGAGTTCGCCGATGTTGGAACCGGCGAAGCCGTTGATCTCCTCGGCCATCAGCGAGGCGGCACGGGTCGCGGCCTCGATCTGGGTCGGGTTGGGGGCGCCGTGGCCCTGGCGGGCGGTGAGCAGGCCCTTCCCGAGGCCGCCGGGCTTGCGGTAGGTGGTGAGGGAGTTGTCCAGGGACTGCATCACCAGGCCGATGATGGTCCGCTCCGACCACCGCCGGTTGGACAGCGAGCGCAGCGCGAGCGCCGGGTGCTTGACCATCTCCAGGAGCCACTTGCGGACGCGGTGGGCGCCGTAGGGCACCTGGAGGACGGTCAGACCGCCCATCGAGTTGGAGCCCTTGCCGTAGCGCACCGGCTCGATGTGGGTGTTCGCGTCGGGGTGGATCGACGAGGTGATGGCGACGCCCCGGGTGAAGTCGACCCGGTCCTTGCCGTGCTTCTTGCGGTAGCGGCGGTCGGTGGTCTGCGAGCCGACCAGCGCCTCCGAGTTCGTACGGGTCAGCTCGCCGAGCCGGGAGGAGATCCGGGGCAGCAGCCCGGTGTCCTTCATCCGGTGCAGCAGGGTCTGGGTGCCGTACGTGCCGGCCGCGATCACCACCCGGCGGGCGGTGAAGGTCCGGCCCGCGCCCTTCCTGCGGTTGTCGGTCGGGAGGGTCTTGACCGCGTAGCCGCCGCGCGCGTCCTCGGTGACGGCGACGACGGAGGTCATGGGGTGGACGACCGCGCCGGCCTTCTCGGCGAGGTAGAGGTAGTTCTCGTTGAGGGTGTTCTTGGCGCCGTGCCGGCAGCCGGTCATGCACTCGCCGCACTCGGTGCAGGCCCTGCGGGCCGGGCCCGCGCCGCCGAAGTAGGGGTCGGCGACCTCGCCGCCCGGCTTCGCCCTCGCCGTGCCGTCGGCATCGGCGCCGTCCCCGAAGAAGACGCCGACCGGCGCCATGTGGAAGGTGTCGCCGATCCCCATCGCCTGGGCGGTGGCCTTCAGGTGGACGTCGGAGGGCGTCATCGTCGGGTTGAGCCGCACGCCGAGCATCCGCTTGGCCTGGTCGTAGAAGGGCGCGAGCTCCTCGCGCCAGTCGGTGATGTCCTTCCACTGCGGGTCCTGGAAGAACGGGTCGAGCGGCTCGTAGAGGGTGTTGGCGTAGTTGAGCGAGCCGCCGCCGACCCCGGCGCCGGCGAGCACCATGACGTTGCCGAGCAGGTGGATGCGCTGGAGCCCGTAGAGGCCGAGCGCCGGGGCCCACAGGAAGTTCTTCAGGTCCCAGGAGTTCTTGGGCAGGGTGGCGCGGGTGAAGCGCCGCCCGGCCTCCAGGACGCCGACCCGGTAGCCCTTCTCGGTGAGGCGCAGGGCGGTGACCGAACCGCCGAAGCCGGAGCCGACGACGATGACGTCGTAGTCGTACGCACCGTCGTCTTCCTGATTCTGGGCAGGGGGTACCACGGTCATGGCTCTCCTCGTACGAAAAGGGGCTTCGGGGCGGGACGGCGAAACGGGTGCGGGTCAGCGCAGGCGCAGGGCCTTCATGACCTTCAGGGACGTGCTCATGAAGGCGGCGTACTTCTCGTCGTCCATCCCGAAGGAGGGGGCGAGCGGGATCAGCCGCTGCTGGGCGACGGTCTGGGCCTCGGTGAACTTGAGGATGCCCTCCGAGCCGTGGCGCCGGCCGAGGCCGGAGTCCTTCATGCCGCCCATCGGGGCCTGCACGCTGCCGTACGCGGGCGCGTAGCCCTCGTTGATGTTGACCGTGCCGGTGCGCAGCCGGGCGGCGATGGCGTGGCCGCGGCGGGAGTCGGTGGTCCAGACGGAGGCGTTGAGGCCGTACGGGGTGGCGTTGGTCAGCTCGACGACCTCGTCCTCGTCCGTGAAGCGGTAGACGGAGACGACCGGGCCGAAGGTCTCCTCGGTGCAGACGGCCATCGGGGCCTCGACGCCTTCGAGGATGGTCGGCTCGTAGAAGAGCGGGCCGATGTCCGGGCGGGCGACGCCGCCGGCGATCAGCCTGGCGCCCTTGGCGACGGCCTCCTCGACGTGCCGGGTGACGGTCTCCAACTGCCGCTCGCCGACGAGGGAGCCCATGTCGGCGCCGTACGCGAGGGAGTTGCCGAGTCGCATGGCCTTGGTGCGGGCGGCGAAGCGGGCGATGAACTCGTCGGCGACCGACTCGTGCACGTACAGCCGCTCGATGGAGATGCAGAGCTGACCGGCGGAGGAGAAGCAGGCGCGGACGGCGCCGGCGGCCGCCTTCTCGATGTCGGCGTCCTGGAGCACCAGCATGGCGTTCTTGCCGCCGAGTTCGAGCGTGACGCCGACGAGGCGGGCGGCGGCGCCCTGGGCGACCTCGCGGCCGGTGCGGGTGGAGCCGGTGAAGGAGACGTAGTCGGCGTGGCGGACGACCTCGGGGCCGACGACCGGGCCCTCGCCGAGGACGACCTGGAAGACCTCTGCGGGCAGACCGGCCTCGATCAGCAGGTCGCGGGCCCACAGGGCGGTGAGGGCGGTCTCGGTGTCCGGCTTCATCACGACCGCGTTGCCGGAGACGAAGGCGGGCAGGGCGTCGCCGACCGAGAGCTCCAGCGGGTAGTTCCAGGGCGCGATCTGGCCGACGACCCCGCGCGGCTGGCGCAGCTCGGTGACCTTGGTGAGGGTCGGCACGACACCCGTGTGGCGCTTGGGACGCAGGTACGCGGGCGCCTTGCGGCCGTAGTGGCGGGCGGCGACGGCGACCGCCTGGACCTCCTCGTGGGCGTGCAGGCGGGCCTTGCCGGTCTCGAGCTGGATGAGGTCGAGGACCTCGCCCTGGCGCTGGAGGACCAGGTCGTGGAAGCGCAGCAGCACGGCCGCGCGCGCCCTGACCGGGGTCGCGGCCCAGGCGCCCTGGGCGGCCCGGGCGCGGGCGAAGGCGGCGGCGACGTCCTCGGGGGTGGACTCGGGCAGGTCCGCCAGCTTGTCCCCGGTGAAGGGGGTGTGGTTGGCGGTACGGCCGGACCCCACGACCCCGCGGGTGAGCCGGACGACCAGATCGGGCGTGACCACGTCGGCGGCCGTGCGCGCGCCGGCAGGCGCGGGCGCGACGGGGTTGGTGCCGGGCGTGGCGGGCGTGCCGGGGGCGTCGAGGGTGGCCGCGGCGGCGGCCGCGTCCGTGGGGGAGGATGCCTGCGAGTCCGTCATGAGGGCGAGGGTAGGGCGCAAACCCGCCTTTGGGTACCCGTCAGTAACGCGTTTTCACCCGGCGCGCACAAACGCGCCAGTGAACACTGGCACATAAGCCCTGATCAGGGGCTTACGGCATCTCCAGGCGCCCTCCAGTACTTCTTCACGATGTCGAACTGCTCACGCGTGCGCTCCCAGCTCTCCTCCGGCGAGGCCATGTAGAGGGCGTACTCGGTGCCGTCGTCGTCGTAGTACACCTGGTCGATCGCGTGGCGCGGCCCCGGGAAGGTCTGCTTCTCGATCCAGGTGAACTCCCACACGCAGGATTTGACCTGGTCACGGAAGGTGTTCTGGGTCAGCCGGATGCGCTGGTACTCGGCCCGCTTCCGGACGATCTTCTCCAGGTCGAGCATGTGCACGTACGGGTTCTCGAAGTCGGGCGAGGGGTCGATGCTGATCCGGATGCGGTGGCGCCCGTTGTCGGGCGTGTAGTCGATCTGGTCGCCGTCCGCCTGGCGCTTCCAGCCGTCCGGTACGACCAGGCTGAAGCCCTCCGGATCCTCGACCCGGTGCCAGCCGGCCGGGATCTCGCCCTGGGCCGGGTCCCCGGCCGGGTCCTTGCCCGCGCCCTGGGAGGTGGTGGACGGGCCGGCGCCGCCCCGGTCGCCCTTGTCCCCGCCCAGGTGGGTCATGGCGGCGAACACCGCGCCGCCCGCGAGGAGCCCCGCGACGACGGCCGCGAGCAGCGAGGAGCGCCAGCGGCCCCGTCCCTGGACGCGGGCCGGGTGCTGGGCCTGGGCCGGGTGCTGGGCCTGGGCCGGGTCATGGGCCGCCGGGCCCTGGGGCTGGGGCGGGGTCTGGGCCTGGGCTTGGGCCTGGGCTTGGGCCTGGGTGGGCGTCGCGGCTCGGGCCTGGACGGGGACGGTGGTGGCGGGGGCGGGCGCCGCCAGGTCGTCCTGCGGCAGCGGCAGCGGTGTCGTGGCGGAGGCGCCCGCGGCGCTCAGCTCCTCCCGGCCCATCCGCCGCGTCGGCACGTACGCCTGCGCGGCCTCCGGCGTCCGCCCCTCCATCGCGTCGAGCAGCATCCGCTCGGCCTCGTCCGCGCGCGGGCGCTGGTCGGGGTCCTTGCGCAGCAGCGCGACGATGACCGGGGCGAGCGCGCCGGCCTTACGGGGGTACGGCGGTTCCTCGGTGACCACCGCCTGCATCGTGCTGATCGGCGAGCCGCGGCGGAACGGCGAGCCGCCCTCCACCGCCGCGTACAGGGTGGCGCCCAGGGACCACAGGTCGGAGGCCGGGCCCGGGTCGCCGCCGCGCACCCGCTCGGGCGCGAGGTAGTCGATGGAGCCGACGAGTTCGCCGGTGCGGGTGATCGAGGAGTCGCCCTCGATGGCGGCGATGCCGAAGTCGGTGATGAGGACCCGCCCGTCGCGGGCGAGCAGCACGTTGCCGGGCTTCACGTCCCGGTGCAGCACTCCGGCGGCGTGCGCCGCGCGCAGGGCGCCGAGGACGTGCAGGCCGATCCGGGCCGCCTCGCGCGGCTCGATCGTGCCGGAACCGGACTCCTTCACCGCGTCCGCGAGCGAGGGCCCGTCCACGTACTGCATCACGATCCACGGACGGTCGTCGTGCTCGAGCACGTCGTGCACCGTGACCACGCCGGGGTGGGTGATCCGGGCCGCCGCCCGGGCCTCCTTCTGCGTCCGGGCGTGCAGGACCAGCCGGTCGGCCTCGGCCACGAACCGTCCCGCCGTCAACTCCTTGACCGCCACCACACGGTGCAGCACCTCGTCGTGGGCGCGCCAGACCTTGCCCATGCCGCCGCGCCCGATGGACTCGCCCAGCCGGTAACGCCCGGCGAGCAGCAGCCCGGTGCCGGTGCTCTCAGAATGTTCCACGTGCCCCCGCTTGTTTGCTTCGGAGGCAAGGTTACGGAGGGGGGCACGGCTCACGGAACCTCGGGGCGGGCATTGGGAACAACCTGTGACCGGCGGCCGTTTCGGGGCGAGGCGAGGCGGGGCGAGGCGGGGCGAGGCGGGACCGGGTCAGCGGGTGGCGCGGTATCCCTTCACCGCCTGGTCGTAGACCTCGGAGACCTTGTCCCGCTCGTTCTCCGGCCCGATGACGAGGACGACGTGGTAGCGACCGCCCTCGATCAGCGCCATATTGCGCACGAACACCTCGCGTCCCGTGCTGTCCTGCCAGGTGAACTGACCCACCGCCATCGTCTGCCGGCCGACGTCGATCCGGCGCAGACCGGAGGCGCTGGACCAGGACGAGTCCCGCCACGGCTGGAGCTCCCGCTCCTTGGTCCGCTGGTACGCCATGGGATCGGAGCCGTTCGCCTGCACGGTGTCCCGGCCGGGCACGACGATCAGCGTGAAGTCACCGCTCGTGTAGCGCACTTGCCCGGCGTCGTTGATCGGGCTGCGCCGCCAGTCGCGCGGCACGCCGACCTGGAAGCCCTCGGGGTCCGTGCGGAGCACGTAACCGGCGGCGAGCGCGGGCGCCGACGGGTCGGCCGCGGGCGGGGTGGTCGCCGGCTGGTGGGGGGTGGGGCGGGACGACGGCTCGCCGGTGGCGGGCGGCGCCGACGCGGTCGCCGGGGCACCGGACGTCGCCGGCGGCGCCGTCCTGCCGCCGCTCCCCTCCTCGCCCTGCCGGGGCATGAACCACACCGCGTAGGCGATCGCCCCGGCGAGCAGCAGGAGGACGAGCAGCAGCAGCGAGCAGCCCAGGGCGCGCGGGGAGCCCGAGGTGCGGCCGGGGGCGCGGGGCGCGCGCGGGGCGCGCTGCGGGATCTCCTCGTGCAGGTCCGCGGTGTCGGCGTGCGCGGTGTCGGCGGGCTTGGTGCGCCGCCCGTACGCCGCGGGCGCCGCGTACGACGGCTGGCGCGGGTTCCGGCGGTCGCGGCCCCTGCCGGCGCGTCCCTGGCGGTGCCGGCCGCCCGAGGCTCCGCCGCGACGGCGCCGCACCAGCTCGCCGCGGCGGCGCACGATGGGCAGCCGGGTGACGTCGGGGGACGGCAGCGGTACGACTCCGATCCCGGCCTCCGGCTCGGGCGCCGACCGCACCAGGGAGCGCAGCCAGCCGCTCAGCTCCTCGACGTCGGGGCGCTCCGTGGGGTCCTGGCGCAGCAGCGACTCCACGACCGGTCGCAGCGGCCCGCACTCTTCGGCGAACGCGGGCGGCTCGGCGCAGACCAACTGCACCAGCTCGGCGGCGCTGTCCTCGGGGTACGGGGCGTGGCCCTGGACGGCCCGGTAGAGCAGCGCGCCCAGCGCCCACAGGTCGGTGGCGGGGCCGATGGGCGGGGCGAGCCGCCAGTGCTCGTGGACCGGGCCGGCCTGCTCGGGCGCCCAGCGCTCGGTGACGGCGCCGACGACCGCGATACGGGTCTGGCGGGCCCGCTCGGCGGCGAGCCGGGTCACCGGTCCCCGGTACGGGTCGCCGGAGCCGTCACCGGTCGGGGCGGCGGCGGACGCGGGCGGCTGCGCGGGGGCGGCCGCCCGGTATCCGGCGGGGAGCGCGGGCAGCGCGGGGCCGGTGCTCCCGCCGCCGCCCGCCGGGACGGAACGCCCGCCGTCGCGGGCGGCGTGCGGGCCGTCGCTCCAGGTCCCGGCCAGGTAGGCGCGCGGCGGCGGCGTCCCGTAGCCGCCACCCGTCTCGTCCTCGTCGTCGAGGTCGTCGAGGTCGTCGGCGTCGTCCTCGTCGCCCGCCCGGGACCACCACTGCGGCGGCGCAGGAGGCGAGGGCGGGCCACCGGCCGGGGGCGTGGTGTCGGCGGGCGTGGCGGGGCGCGGGGCCGGGAGGGCTCCGGTCTCACCGATCCGCGCGGCGGCGCGGGCCCCGGCGCGGTAGGCGGCGATGGCCCCGGCACGGGCGGCCCGCACGTCGGCGGCGGGCGGCACGGCGGGGGTGGGCACGACGGGCACGGGCGCGGCGGACAGCTCGGGCCGGCCCGGACCGCCGTACGGGGTGCCTCCGTCGGGCCCGTAGCCGGCGCCGTACGCCGTGCCGGGACCGTCCGGCTCGTCGTCTTCGCCCGGCTCGCCCTCGGGCGCCCGGGACCCGGGCACCCGGTTCACGGTCGCGGGTGCGGGGGGCTCCAGTTCGTGGACCTCCGCGCCGTACGGCTCGCCCTCCTCGTAGCCTGCGAACTCCTCGTGGCCCTCGGCCTCGCCGTACTCTCCGGCCTCGCCGTACTCTCCGGCCTCGTCGTACTCCCGGTGGTCCCCGGTCTCGCCGTACCCCTCGTGCTCGGAATACAGCGCGTTCTCGTCGTACGCCTCGGCCTCGTCGTACACCTCGGTCTCGTAGACCTCCCGGCCGAATCCGGGCACCCCGTACGGGGAGTCCTCCTCGCGCGGCACCGGGGCGTAGCCGCAGAGGGCCTCCTCGGCGGCGCCTGCGGCGAGGCCGGTGAGGACGACGCGGCCGTCGTCGCAGACGAGGACGGTGCGCGCGGTGACGTTCCGGTGGGTCCAGCCGTGCGCGTGCAGGGTGCGCAGGGCGGTGAGCAGGTCGGCGCCGATCTCGGCGGCCCGGTACGGGGTCAGCGGGCCGTCGGCGAGGAGCTCGGAGAGCGGTGTGGCGGCGACGAACTCGCTCACGATCCACAGGGAACCGGCCTCCGCGAACACGTCGAAGACCTGGTCGAGTCGGGGGTGGTCGGGGATCCGCGCGGCGGCCTGGGCGGCTTCGACGGCGCGGCGGACCGTCGGCTCGGCCGGTCTGCGGGTCGCGCGTCCGGGAGCCGTGAACGGCTCGTCGTCGAGGAGTTCGGCGTCCACGACCTCGGGCAGCGGGACCTGACGGATCCGCACTTCCTGGCCGCTGTACGTGTCGAAGGCGCGCGTCTCGACGTGGTCGTACGCGTCCGCCGGGGGCAGGGGCAGCCGATAGCGGTCCGCCAGCACCCTTCCCGCGTAGTCGTCCACGACGCCTCCCCACGCGCCTGCCGTCCGCCGTGCCCCGCCCTCGCGGGCGGGGCCTCTCACGATACGTGCGCCCGTCAGTCCTTGGGGCCGAACGTGGCGAACGCGGTCTCGCGGAGCGTCTTGCACTCCGCGGCGTCCCAGGCGTCGGCCCGGCAGCTCACCATGATCGAGTAGCCGTGGTCGGCGTCGACCTTGAAGCCCCGGTTGAGCACCCGGACGCGCATGCCGTTCTGGGTGCGCTCGAACTCCCAGTCGGCCACGGTCGGATAGCCCTTGTACGCGACCGGGCGTATGCCGATGTGCTTGTAGCCGTTGCTCGACGCGGCGACGGCGGCCATGGCGGCGCGCCAGGCGGCGGCCGCGTCGTCCTTCGGGCTGTCGTTGAAGTCGACCTGGACGCGCGGGAATCCGGTGCCGCCGGCGTGGAAGATGCCGCCCGAGTTCTGGCCCGCTATCGCCGCGAGCTTGAAGGTGGCGGGCATCGCCATCCGGAAGTGGAAGCGGTCGTTGGTGACCATCACATAGCCGGGCGGCAGCTTCGGGCCGCCGCCCGCCTGGTCGCCGCCGGGCGTGCCGGACGGCGTGGTGCCGCCCTGCCCGCCGCCGTCGGTCGCCGGTGTGCCGCCGCTGCCCTGCTGGTCGGGGTCGCTCGGGGTCGTGTCCGTACCGTCGTCGGTCCGGCCGTCGGTGCCGCCGGAACTGGTGCCCGCCGAGGCCGTGGTGCCGGCGGAGGCGGTGCCCTTGCCCTGGTCGGTGCCCGCGTTGCCGCCGCCGAGGGCGACGTACAGGATCGTGCCGAGCAGGGCGAGGACCACGACCGCCGCGATGATCACCAGGGTGCGGCGCGGGACGACGTCGGTGAGCGAGGCGCGGGCCTGCCCGGGCCGCTCGGGCGTCCCGGCGCCGGGCCTGCGGTCGGCCTCGCTCCGCGTGGCCGCGCCCGCGGCGGCGTTGCGCACGGACTTCAGGGCGCCCCGGAGCCGCTCGGCGGTCGCCTCGCCGGCCTTCTCCCGGGCGGGCTTCTCCGGCTTGGCGGCCACCGGCGGACGATCGGGGAGCGGGGGCAGCGGAACGACCCTCGTCGCCTCCGGCGAGGGCTCCGGCGGCGCCTCCGGCGCGTCCAGGACGGCGCGCAGCAGCACCCGCGCGCCCGCGTCGTCGAGCCGCTGGTCGGGGTCCTTGGCGAGGAGGCCGTAGATGACCTTCTCCAGCTCCGGTCCCGCGTTCTTCGGCGGGTCGACCGGCTCGGTCATCACCGCGGTGAGGGTGGCGATGGCGGAGCCCTTGTCGTAGGGCGGGCTGCCCTCGACGGCGGCGTACAGGAGCCCGCCGAGCGACCAGAGGTCGGCGGCCGGTCCGGGCTTGTGGCCGCGGGCCCGCTCGGGCGAGATGTAGGAGGGGGCGCCGACGAGCATGCCGGTGGAGGTGATCGAGGGGTCGCCCTCGACCTGGGCGATGCCGAAGTCGGTGAGGACGACCCGGCCGTCCTCGGCGATCAGCACGTTGGACGGCTTCACGTCGCGGTGGAGGATGCCCTCGCGGTGCGCGGAGCGCAGCACGTCGAGGATGGCGAGGCCGACCTCGGCGGCGCGGCGCGGGGTGAGCGTGCCGTCCTCGCGGACGGCGTCGGCCAGCGACTTGCCCTCGATGAGCTCCATGACGATCCACGGGCGGTCGTCCTCGTCGACCACGTCGTAGACGGTCACGGCGCCGTTGTTGCGGATCCGGGCGATGGCCTTGGCCTCGCGCAGGGTCCGGGTGATGAGGCGTCGCTTCTCGTCCTCGTCGATGCTGTTGGGGAAGCGGAGCTCCTTGACGGCGACGGTCCGGCCCAGGGTCTCGTCGACCGCGCGCCACACGGTGCCCATGCCGCCACGGCCGAGGACGACGCCGAGGCGGTAGCGCCCGGCCAGGAGGCGTCCCTGGGCGGACGGCGTGTCAGCCCGTCCGGCCCGGGCGCCCGTTCCGGTCGCGTCGGCCCCGAAGCCCGCGGCCGGCGCGGCCCCGTCGGTCGACCCGCTGCCACCTGCGGCCTTGCCCGCGCCCTTCGCGCTGCCCGGCACCGCGTCCTGGACGCCTCGCCCGGCCGCGCCCGCGCCGGTGGCGCGGTCCTTGGCCAGGCCGGTGGCCGCCGGAGCGTCCGCCGCCTTGTCCCGCGCCGGTCCGCCCGCGCCCGTGCCACCGCTCCGGCCCTTGGCCAGGATCGCGGTCGCCGGGCTGTCCGACTCCTTGTCGTCCCGGCTGCGGCCCGTCTGGTCCGCGGCGCCGCTGCGGCCCTTGGCGAGGACCGTCGTGGTCGGGGTGTCAGAAACCTTGTCCCGGACGTCCTGCCCGGCGTCCCGCGTACCGGCCGGCGAGGCGGCCTCCTGCCGCGCGGGGGCGTCGGCGCCACTACCGGCGGCCGGTGCCCGGCCGGCGCGCGTCGACGGGTCGGCACCGGCCGGCCCGCTGTCGTCACCCGCCGCTTCGGCCGACGGCACGTCGGCGGAGCCGGCCGGCCGCGCGTCCTCCGCCGTCCGCCCGGCCTGTCCGGCCTGGGTGTCCTCCGGCGCCCTGGACGCCCTCGGCACCTTGGGCGTCTCCGGGGTCTTCGGCGCCGCCGAACCGTCCGAATCCGCCGAGTCCACCGGCTTCTTGTCCCGCTCCGCGCGCGCGGCCGGAACCGCACCCCGGTCGCCGTCGGTGGCGGCGCCCGCGGCGGCGTCCCGCCGGGGGTCCTGCCCCGTGTCCCGCGACTGCTCCGCCTCCGACATGCGTCCCCTCTGCGATCCCTGTTTCTCGCCCGCGTCCGGAGCTCCCGCGCAATGCGGCAACCCGCCCTGGAAGAGAGCTCATTGTCCCTCACTCCGGGACCGCTGCCTCCCCCGGGTCCGCACTCCGAGCACCTTTCCCACCCGTGAAGGGTGCCCCCACCCTGTCAGATCGGCACGATGTCCGGCGCCCCGAGCCGTGCCGCGTCGGCCGTCAGGTCGTCGGGCTGGCGCTGGGACTCGCGCTCCGCCTCGACGCGCTTCTCGTAGTGCTCGACCTCCTTGTCGATCTGGGCGGCGTCCCAGCCGAGGACCGGGGCCATGAGTTCGGCGCATTCGCGGGCACTGCGCGTGCCCCGGTCGAAGGTCTCGATGGAGATGCGGGTGCGGCGGGTGAGGACGTCGTCCAGGTGGCGCGCGCCCTCGTGGGAGGCGGCGTAGACGATCTCGGCCTTCAGATAGTCCTCGGCGGCCGGCAGGGGCGCGCCGAGGGACGGGTCGGCGGCGACGAGGTCGAGGAGCTCCTCCGTCAGGGAGCCGTAGCGGTTGAGCAGATGCTCGACCCGGGCGACGTGGAGGCCGGTGCGGGCGGCGATTCCGGCGCGGGCGTTCCACAGGGCCTTGTAGCCCTCGGCGCCGAGGAGCGGGGTGTCCTCGGTGACGCAGGCGGCGACCCGCTTGTCGAGTCCGTGGACGGCCTCGTCGACGGCGTCCTTCGCCATGACCCGGTAGGTCGTGTACTTCCCGCCGGCGACGACGACGAGACCGGGCACGGGGTGGGCGACGGTGTGCTCGCGGGAGAGCTTGCTGGTGGCGTCCGACTCGCCGGCGAGGAGCGGGCGCAGGCCCGCGTAGACGCCCTGGACGTCGTCGCGGGTGAGCGGGGTCGCGAGCACGCCGTTCACGTGCTCCAAGAGGTAGTCGATGTCGGCGCTGGAGGCGGCCGGGTGGGCCTTGTCGAGGTCCCAGTCGGTGTCGGTGGTGCCGATGATCCAGTGGCGGCCCCAGGGGATGACGAAGAGGACGGACTTCTCGGTGCGCAGGATGAGTCCGGTGGTGGAGTGGATGCGGTCCTTGGGCACGACCAGGTGGATGCCCTTGGAGGCGCGGACGTGGAACTGGCCGCGCTCGCCGATGAGTGCCTGGGTGTCGTCGGTCCACACGCCGGTGGCGTTGACGATCTGACGGGCCCTGATCTCGTACTCCCCGCCGGTCTCGACGTCCTGGACGCGGGCGCCGACCACCCGCTCGCCCTCGCGCAGGAAGCCGACGACGCGGGCCCGGCTGGCGACCCGCGCCCCGTAGCTCGCGGCGGTGCGGACGAGGGTGGTGACGAAGCGGGCGTCGTCCATCTGGGCGTCGTAGTACTGCAGGGCGCCGACGAGGGCGTCCTTGCGGAGGCAGGGGGCGACGCGCAGGGCGCGGCGGCGGCTGAGGTGGCGGTGCACCGGCAGGCCGCGGCCGTGGCCCGAGGAGACCGACATCGCGTCGTACAGGGCGACGCCGGAGCCCGCGTACAGCCGCTCCCAGCCCTTGTGCTGGAGGGGGTAGAGGAAGGGGACGGGCCTGACGAGGTGGGGTGCGAGCCGTTCGAGGAGCAGGCCGCGCTCCTTGAGGGCCTCGCGGACGAGCGCGAAGTCGAGCATCTCCAGATAGCGCAGGCCGCCGTGGATGAGCTTGCTCGACCGGCTGGAGGTGCCGGACGCCCAGTCGCGGGCCTCGACGAGGCCGGTCGCGAGCCCTCTGGTGACGGAGTCGAGGGCGATGCCGGCGCCGACGACCCCGGCGCCGACGACCAGTACGTCCAGTTCACGCTCGGCCATCGCCGCCAGCGCCTCGGCGCGCTCGGCGGGTCCCAGTGTCGCTGTCCTCACGGCTGCTGCCTCCCGTCGTCCCCCGTGTGTCGGCACGGCCGGCCGCACCCGTCCCCGTACACGGCCTCGATCACCGGCCGCCCGACGCGTGTGGTCCGGCTCACAGTCCTGATTCTGTCCCGGCCCTCCGACTTCAGCCACCGCCCCGACCCCGACCTGTGGATAACACTCGGCGACCTTCGGCCCGACAATGCCGCATATCGGTCATATTTACGCTTAGTCTGACATTGCGTAAGGCTCCTTCGGTCCACAGGGCTTGCGCACCGCGTCCCCTCCGGCTACTGGGAAGGACGGCCCACCTCCATGCCCGCTGATCTCGCCGTCATCGGCCTCGGCCACCACGGACTCCCCCTCGCCCAGGCAGCCACCGCCGCCGGCATCGCCACCGTCGGCTACGACACCGATCCCCGCCCCGCCGCCGAGCTCGCCGCCGGACGCCCCCCTGTCGACGGCTCCCTCACCGCCGCCGAGATCCGCCGGATGCTCTCCGCCGGCTTCCGGCCCGCCGCCGACCCCGCCGAGCTCGGGCGCGTCCGCACGGCCGTCATCTGCGCCCCCACCCCGCCGGGACCGGACGGCGCCCTCGACCTCACCGCCGTGTCCGACGCCGCCCGCGCCCTCGCCGCACGGCTGCGCCCGCACACCACCGTCCTCCTGGAGTCCCCGGTGCCGCCCGGCACCACCGAGGGCCCGCTGCGCGACCTCCTCGAGAAGGGCTCGGGACTGCGCGCCGGACGCGACTTCCACCTCGCCTACTCCCCCGGCCGCCTCGACCCCGGCCGCCCCGCGCAGGGCACCGTCCGCGGCGCCCACGCCCTCGCCGGCACGCCCAAGGTGATCGGCGGACTGACCTCCGCCTGCACCGAGTCCGCCGCCGCCTTCTACGGCCGCCTCACCGACAAGGTGGTCCGCGCGCGCGGCCCCCGCGAGGCGGAGACGGTCAAGCTCCTGGAGACCAACTTCCGGCACGTCAACATCGCCCTGGTCAACGAGATGGCGGTGCTCTGCCACGAGATCGGCGTCGACCTCTGGGACGTCATCCGCTGCGCCGAGACCAAGCCCTTCGGCTTCCACGCCTTCCGCCCGGGACCCGGCGTCGGCGGCCACGGCGTCCCCGTCGACCGCCTCGACGGCCACCGCCCGCTGCGGCTGGTCGAACTCGCCGGCCAGGTCAACGAACGGATGCCGCAGTACGTCGTCCAGCGCAGCGCCACGCTCCTCAACGAGCACGGCAAGTCCGCCCGCGGCGCCCGGGTCCTTCTGCTCGGGATCACGTACAAACCCGATCTCGCCGACCGGCAGGGCTCACCCGCCGACGAGATCGCCCGCCGGCTGATGGACCTCGGCGCCCAGGTCAGCTACCACGACCCGTACGTCCCCGACTGGCGGGTCCGCGACCTGCCCGTCCCCCGCGCCGACTCCCTCTACGAGGCCGCCGCGCAGGCGGACCTGACGATCCTGCTCCAGCACCACCGCACCTACGACCTCCAGGGCCTCTCGGTGAAGGCCCAGCTCCTCCTCGACACCCGGGGCGCCACCCCGGCCGGAGCGGCCCACCGGCTGTGACCGGGACCGACGGCGAAGGGCCCCGCACCACCCGGTGCGGGGTCCTCCGTCACACGCGGACGGTCAGCGGTCAGCGCTTGTGCTGGGCGTCGGCGACAGTGACCTCGACCCGCTGGAACTCCTTGAGCTCGCTGTAGCCCGTGGTGGCCATGGCGCGGCGCAGGGCGCCGAAGAAGTTCATGGAGCCGTCGGGGGTGTGCGACGGGCCGGTGAGGATCTCCTCGGTGGTCCCGACGATGCCCAGGTCGACCAGCTTGCCGCGCGGCACGTCCTCGTGGACGGCCTCCATGCCCCAGTGGTGGCCCTTGCCGGGGGCGTCCGTGGCGCGGGCGAGCGGGGAGCCCATCATGACCGCGTCGGCGCCGCAGGCGATCGCCTTCGGCAGGTCGCCGGACCAGCCGACGCCGCCGTCCGCGATCACGTGCACGTAGCGGCCGCCGGACTCGTCCATGTAGTCACGGCGGGCGGCGGCCACGTCGGCGACGGCGGTGGCCATCGGGACCTGGATGCCGAGCACGTTGCGCGTGGTGTGCGCCGCGCCGCCGCCGAAGCCGACCAGGACGCCCGCGGCGCCGGTGCGCATCAGGTGCAGGGCCGCCGTGTAGGTGGCGCAGCCGCCGACGATGACCGGCACGTCGAGCTCGTAGATGAACTGCTTGAGGTTCAGCGGCTCGGCCGCGCCGGAGACGTGCTCGGCGGAGACGGTCGTGCCGCGGATGACGAAGATGTCCACGCCCGCGTCGACCACGGCCTTGGAGAACTGCGCGGTGCGCTGCGGGGAGAGCGCGGCGGCGGTGACCACACCCGAGTCGCGCACCTCCTTGAGGCGCTGCCCGATCAGCTCCTCCTTGATGGGAGCGGCGTAGATCTCCTGCAGACGGCGGGTCGCGGTGGCCTCGTCGAGCTCGGCGATCTCGTCGAGCAGCGGCTGCGGGTCCTCGTGGCGGGTCCACAGACCCTCGAGGTTCAGCACGCCCAGGCCGCCCAGCTCGCCGATGCGGATGGCGGTCTGCGGCGAGACGACGGAGTCCATGGGGGCGGCCAGGAAGGGCAGCTCGAAGCGGTAGGCGTCGATCTGCCAGGCGATCGAGACCTCCTTCGGGTCCCGGGTGCGCCGGCTCGGTACGACGGCGATGTCGTCGAACGCGTACGCCCTGCGGCCGCGCTTGCCGCGCCCGATCTCGATCTCAGTCACGTTGTGTGGCCTTTCCCTCTGTGTCTGCGCCTACCAGTATCCCCGACCCACGCCGAAGGGGCGGCTCCGGCCACATGCCGGAACCGCCCCCACGGGTCGCGCTGCGTGACCGGACGCTACTTCCGGCTGTAGTTCGGCGCCTCGACCGTCATCTGGATGTCGTGCGGGTGGCTCTCCTTGAGACCCGCCGAGGTGATCCGGACGAAGCGGCCCTTCGACTCCATCTCCTCGATGGTGGCCGCGCCCACGTAGCCCATGGTCTGGCGCAGACCGCCGACGAGCTGGTGCACCACGGAGGAGAGCGGGCCGCGGTAGGGCACCTGGCCCTCGATGCCCTCGGGCACGAGCTTGTCGTCGGAGGTGACGTCGGCCTGGAAGTAGCGGTCCTTCGAGTAGGACCGGCCCTGGCCGCGGGACTGCATGGCGCCGAGCGAACCCATGCCGCGGTACGACTTGAACTGCTTGCCGTTGATGAACATCAGCTCGCCGGGCGACTCCTCGCAGCCCGCGAGGAGGCTGCCGAGCATCACGGTGTCGGCGCCGGCGGCGAGCGCCTTGCCGATGTCGCCGGAGTACTGCAGGCCGCCGTCGCCGATCAGCGGGACGCCGGCGGCGCGGGCCGCGAGGGACGCCTCGTAGATCGCGGTGACCTGCGGGACGCCGATGCCGGCGACCACGCGGGTGGTGCAGATGGAGCCGGGGCCGACGCCGACCTTGATGCCGTCGACACCGGCGTCGATCATCGCCTGCGCGCCGTCGCGAGTGGCGACGTTGCCGCCGATCACGTCGACGTTCACGCTCGACTTGATCTTCGCCATCCAGCTCAGGGCGTTGCTGTTGTGGCCGTGCGAGGTGTCGACGATCAGGAAGTCCACACCGACCGCGGCGAGCGCCTGGGCCCGCTCCAGGGCCTCCGGGCTGGCGCCGACGGCGGCGCCGACGAGCAGCCGGCCCTCGGCGTCCTTGGCGGCGTTCGGGTACTTCTCCGCCTTGACGAAGTCCTTGACGGTGATGAGGCCCTTGAGGACGCCCTCGTCGTCGACCAGCGGCAGCTTCTCGATCTTGTGGCGGCGCAGCAGCTCCATGGCGTCCACGCCGGAGATGCCGACCTTGCCGGTGACCAGCGGCATCGGCGTCATGACCTCGCGGACCTGACGGCTGCGGTCGGTCTCGAAGGCCATGTCGCGGTTGGTCACGATGCCGAGCAGCTTGCCGGCCGGGTTGGTGACGGGGACGCCGCTGATGCGGAACTTGGCGCACAGGGCGTCCGCCTCGGCGAGGGTCGCCTCCGGGTGCACCGTGATCGGGTCCGTGACCATGCCGGACTCGGAGCGCTTGACCAGGTCGACCTGGTTGACCTGGTCCTCGATGGAGAGGTTGCGGTGCAGCACGCCGACGCCGCCGAGACGGGCCATCGCGATCGCCATACGGGATTCGGTCACCTTGTCCATCGCCGCGGACAGCAGCGGGATGTTGACCCGTACGTTGCGGGAGATGCGGGACGAGGTGTCGACCGCGTTGGGGAGCACCTCGGAGGCACCCGGCAGCAGCAGCACATCGTCGTAGGTCAGCCCGAGTGTCGCGAATTTCTCGGGCACTCCGTCGACGTTGGTCATGACACCTTCCCCAATGGCCTTGATCGGTGCGGATGTCCATGCTAACGGGCCGCGAGGGTGTCTCATTCCACGAGCAAGATCGCGGAGAAGCTTTGGACTTTCGTACGTGTACGTGAGGGACAGGCGCCCCGCACCACCCTTACTGACCGGCCGGGGCCCGCCGCCCGGCCGGGGCTACTGCTCGGCCAGGGCCCGCAGCCGGCTCAGGGCGCGGTGCTGCGCCACCCGCACGGCGCCCGGGGACATGCCGAGCATCTGGCCGGTCTCCTCGGCGGTCAGCCCGACGGCCACCCGCAGCACGAGGAGCTCGCGCTGGTTCTCGGGGAGGTTGGCGAGCAGCTTCTTGGCCCATTCGGCGTCGTCGCTGAGCAGCGCGCGCTCCTCGGGGCCGAGGGAGTCGTCGGGACGCTCGGGCATCTCGTCGGAGGGCACCGCCGTCGATCCGGGGTGCCGCATGGCGGCCCGCTGGAGGTCGGCCACCTTGTGGCCGGCGATGGCGAAGACGAACGCCTCGAAGGGCCTGCCGGTGTCCCGGTAGCGCGGCAGCGCCATGAGGACGGCGACGCAGACCTCCTGGGCGAGGTCCTCCACGAAGTGGCGGGCGTCCCCGGGCAGCCGGTTCAGTCGCGTACGGCAATAGCGCAGGGCGAGCGGGTGCACGCGCGCGAGGAGATCGTGCGTGGCCTGCGCGTCCCCCTCGACGGCACGGTGAACGAGCGCACCGATCTCCCCCGGCCCGGCGGGCACGGGTGACCCCACGGTCTCGTCGTCGCGCATCGCTCCATGGTGCCCCGACGCCCGCTCGTCCGCGGCACCGCGTCCGTAGTTGTGCACCGAAGCGTTATGAGCAGGTGCGCCGGGACTCATCTCCTGCGCCCTCCCCTTCCGCTCGATTCCGGCTCGCTCGTTCGTCTCGTCCCCGAGGAACTCCACGCCTTCAAGGATGCGGCATTCCGCGGGGAAGTGACACAAGCCCACCCCGTCCGCCCCGTGGCGGACGGGGATGCGGCCGCCGGCCGCAGGTCAGCGGACCAGGCCCCAGCGGAATCCGAGGGCGACCGCGTGCGCCCGGTCGGAGGCACCCAGCTTCTTGAAGAGACGGCGGGCGTGGGTCTTGACCGTGTCCTCGGAGAGGAAGAGCTCGCGCCCGATCTCCGCGTTGGACCGGCCGTGGCTCATGCCCTCGAGGACCTGGATCTCCCGGGCGGTGAGGGTGGGCGCCGCGCCCATCTCGGCGGAGCGCAGCCGGCGGGGGGCGAGCCGCCAGGTCGGGTCGGCGAGCGCCTGGGTGACCGTGGCCCGCAGCTCGGCGCGCGAGGCGTCCTTGTGCAGATAGCCGCGGGCACCGGCGGCGACCGCGAGGGCGACGCCGTCCAGGTCCTCGGCGACGGTGAGCATGATGATGCGGGCGCCCGGATCGGCCGAGAGCAGCCGGCGGACGGTCTCCACGCCGCCCAGGCCGGGCATGCGCACGTCCATCAGGATGAGGTCCGAGCGGTCGGCGCCCCAGCGGCGGAGGACTTCCTCGCCGTTGGCCGCGGTGGTCACGCGCTCGACGCCGGGCACGGTCGCGACCGCGCGGCGGAGCGCCTCTCGGGCAAGCGGGGAGTCGTCGCAGACGAGCACGGATGTCATGCCTGACCTCCGCGGCCCTCGCAGCTGATGCGCGTCACCTTGAGCCTCCAGGGCTGGTACGAATCGTCACCTGTGCGGTCGAGCCCTCGGACACCTGCCCGAGCGCTTGTTCCTTCAACCGCCTCCGCACTCTCAACGATGGTCACTCGAAAGAGTTACGGGTCGGACGGCCGCCTTCGGCACTCTACGTAAGGGACCGTACGCGGAGGAGAGCGTCGCAGGTCATCCGTCCTTCGCCTTGAAGCTATGCCCCATTTAGCGGGTTTTCTTCCCTTTTCGCGGTGTCTGTGGCTAGATTCGCAATGAGTCATATTTACATCTACTCAGTCAGTAGTTGTACGGTCGGATCGAACCCGCGGGAGCGGGTACGCGAGACCCATGGAGGGGCCGGAAGGCCCCGTCCCACCGTCATCCACCCGCAGCCATCCACCCGCCCACCTATCCGTTCGACACGGTTTCAAGGGGACAAGCGCAATGGCAGATTTCTCCCGCCTTCCCGGACCCAACGCCGATCTGTGGGACTGGCAGCTCCTGGCCGCCTGCCGAGGGGTCGACAGCTCCCTGTTCTTCCACCCGGAGGGAGAGCGCGGCGCGGCACGGAGTGCGCGCGAGAACTCGGCTAAAGAGGTCTGCATGCGGTGCCCGGTGCGCGCGGAGTGCGCGGCGCACGCGCTCGCCGTACGGGAGCCCTACGGCGTCTGGGGCGGCCTCACCGAGGACGAACGCGAGGAGCTCATGGGCCGGGCGCGCAACCGCCTGGTCACCACGACGGCGACGGCCGCCACCACGGCCGCGCCGGGGACCGCGACGCGGGCCTCGGCCGCGAGTTCGGCCGGGGTGGCCCATGCGTGAAGGAACGTTTCTGCGCTCTGATTCGGCGGAGCCGCGCGGCACCTGACGGGGTGACACACCGGACCGACGCCCACCCGGCCCGGTGACATGGCCGGCGTACGCCCCTCACCCGGACGGCCCGACCCCGGTTCACCCGCACGGCCCGGCCCGGCCGCGCACCCGTCGCCCGTACGGCGGCGGGGCCGTCACCCGCGCGGACGCGAGCCGCTCACTCCGACGGCCCGCACGCCCTCACGCCAACGGCCCACCCTCGTTCACCCGCACGGCGCAGCCCGCTGGGCCGTACGGGAACGCGAGTCCACCCGAACGGCCGGTGGACGGTCCACTCGTACGGCGGCACCCCGGCATCACCCGAACGGCGCCGGAGCGTGTCCTTTTCGCTCAGGCGGGCGCCGGCGTCCCCGCACGGCCCGCGGCGCGGCCGAGCTCGTCCAGGGTGGCCGCGACGGCCGGGACCTGGGCCAGGTCCGGAAGGGTCAGCGCCACGATCTCCCGCTCCACCGCGGGTTCCACCGTCACGGTGACGGCTCCCTTGGGCCGTACGGACTCCAGGGCCAGTTGCGGCAGGACGGCGACGCCCAGACCCGCGCCCACCAGGCCCACGACGGCCGGGTAGTCGTCGGTGGCGAAGTCGATCCTGGGGGTGAAGCCCGCCCGCTCGCAGACGTCCACGAGCTGACGGCGGCAGCGCGGGCAGCCCGCGATCCAGGGGTCCTCGGCCAGTTCGCCGATCGTGACCGATCCGGCGCCGGCGAGCCGGTGCCCCTCCGGGACCAGCCCCACGAGCCGGTCGGCGAGCAGCGGGCGGACCACCAGGTCGTCCCAGGTGTCGGGCCCCGCCCCGTAGCGGAAGGCGAGGGCCACGTCGCAGTCGCCCTCGCGGAGCATCTCCACCGAGCGCGGCGGCTCGGCCTCCACCAGGGAGACCCGGGTGCCGGGGTGGGCGGCGCGCAGGGCGGCCAGGGCGGTGGGGACGAGGGTGGAGCTGCCGCTGGGGAACGAGACGAGCCGGACCCGGCCGGCCCGCAGGCCCGCGATGGCGGCGACCTCCTCCTCGGCCGCGGTGAGCCCGGCGAGGATGCCGGCGGCGTGCCGGACCAGGGCCTCGCCCGCCTGGGTGAGCCGCATCTCGCGGCCGGTGCGCACGAGCAGCGGGGTGCCGGCGGAGGATTCGAGTGCCTTCATCTGCTGGCTCACCGCGGGCTGGGTGCAGCCGAGTTCGCGCGCGGCGGCGGAGAAGGAGCCGGTGGCGGCGACGGCGCGCAGGACGCGGAGGTGGCGGGCCTCGATCATTCTTCGAGCATAAGCGCATCTTGGATCCCGAGGCGAATTCCGTCGAACAACTTTGAGGACTCCGGAGAAAGCCCTGGTTAGGGTGCCCCCATGGAATTGCTGAGCGTGAACGCGGGCCGGGCCAAGGCCGTGGAGTACACCAACGCGCCCTCGGGCAGGACGGGCATCGACAAGCGCCCGGTGGAGGGTCCGGTGCGGATCGCGGCCCCGGGCCCCGAGGGGGCGAGCGGCGTCGCCGGTGACGCCGTCTGCGACCTCCGCTTCCACGGCGGCGCGGACCGGGCGGTGTACGCCTTCGCCCGCGAGGACCTCGACCGGTGGGAGCGCGAGCTCGGCCGCCCCCTCGCCGCCGGTTCCTTCGGCGAGAACCTCACCACCCTTGGTCTGGACGTCAACGGCGCCCTCATCGGCGAGCGCTGGCGGATCGGCGACGAGGTCGTCCTGGAGGTGACCGGCGGCCGCATCCCCTGCCGCACCTTCGCCGGCTTCCTCGAGGAGAAGGGCTGGGTCCGCCGCTTCAACGAGTCCGCGGCCGGGCCCGGCGCGCTGCTCCGTGTGATCACCCCCGGCGAGATCCGGGCCGGCGACCCCGTCGAGGTCGTCCACCGCCCGTCGCACGGCATCACGGTCGCCCGCCTGCACCACGCGGCGACCGCCGACCGGACGCTGCTGCCGGAGACGCTGGTGGCGGCGGAGTGGATGGAGTCCGGGCTGCTCGACCTCGCGCGCACGTACACGGAGAAGTACGGGGAGTAGCCCGGCGAGGGGGCCGGGCGCGGGGAGGGCCGGGCGGCCGGTTTCCCCACACACGGCGTTCACACACGGCGGGTTAACGTGCGCCCATGACGACTGCACTGATTACGGGCGCGACCGCGGGCATCGGCGCCGCCTTCGCACGGCGGCTCGCCGCGGACGGACACGACGTCGTGCTGGTGGCACGCGACGTGAAGCGGCTGCGGGAGCAGGCGACCGAACTGCACGACCGGCACGGGATCGAGGCGGAGGTGCTCGCCGCCGACCTGTCGGAGGAGGCGGGGATCGCGGCCGTGGAGGCGCGGCTCTCCGACCCCCGGCGGCCGGTCGATCTCCTGGTGAACAACGCCGGGTTCGGCAACAAGGGCCGGTTCCTGGAAGTGTCCATGGCCGACGAGCTGACGATGCTGAAGGTGCACTGCGAGGCGGTGCTGCGGCTGACGTCGGCGGCGGCGGAGTCGATGCGGAAGCGGGGCCGGGGCGGGGTGGTGAACGTCGCCTCGGTGGCCGCGTTCGTGCCGCGCGGCACCTACGGGGCGTCGAAGGCGTGGGTGGTGCAGTTCACCCAGGGTGCGGCGCGGGACCTCGCGGGGAGCGGGGTGCGGCTGATGGCGCTGTGCCCCGGCTTCGTGCGGACGGAGTTCCACCAGCGGGCCGGGATGGGGACGGACAACATCCCGGGCTGGATGTGGCTGGACGCGGACAAGCTGGTGGCGGCGGCGCTCGCCGATCTGTCCCGGGGACGGACGCTGTCCATCCCCGATCCCCGTTACAAGGCGCTGATGGGTGTGGTGAAGCTGGCGCCGCGCGGTCTGCTGGGCGGGGTCTCCTCCCGGGCGGGCCGCAAGTACGGGCCCAAGTAGCCGCGCCCGCACGGCGTTCGGGCGCGCGGGTGGGTGACGGCTCCCGTGTCGGTCGCGGCCCTGACCCGGCGCGGCGGTCAGCCCGGCGGCCGGTCCACGCCGGGGTCCGCGCAGAGGGCGAGCTCGGCGGCGGTGCCGTCCCGCCAGGTCACGGTGAGGGTGCGGGTGCCGGTGATCCGGACGCGGGCCAGGTCGGCGACGGGGGCCGGATCGTGTTCGGCGGTGATCGAGGCGAGGGCCACGAAGAGGGCCTCGGGTCCGCTCGTGGTGCCGTGCAGGGCGGGCGTACGAGTGGGGCCGGGGCCCTGGAGGGTGGCGCCGGTGGGCAGTTCGGCGGTGCCGGGCCGGTAGCCGTGGACCGGGTGGAGCTGGGAGACCGGGCCGTCGGTGTGCGTGGCCCAGCCGGTCTGCCGTACGGGGGTCCCTTCCGGGGCGCCGAGGACGAGATGGGCCCGGACCTCGGCGCGGCCGTGGGCGAGGGTGGCGGACAGGACGCGGACGCCGGGCAGCGGGCGGTGGGCGGAGACGGCCCGGTCCGGGCCGGTGCCGAGCGGGATCGCGGGGCCCCGGGTGGTGGGGGTGCCGTCGGGCCGGAGCAGCGCGAAGTGGTTGTCGGCCGGGTCGGGGGCGGTGGTGGGTCCCGTACGGGTGGAGTAGGCGTACCGGGCGTAGCCGGGGTCGTCCTCGCCGTTCCCGTCCTGCGCGGCGCCGCTGCCGACGTGGTTGCTGCCGTGGTTGTGGAGGCGGACGAGTCCGTCGGCGGCGGTGGTCTGGACGAGCAGCCCGGTGGGGCCGAGGGGCCGTACGGTGTCGGCGCGTTCGGCGGGCAGGGGCTCCTCGGGGGCGGTCCAGGCGGGGTGGCCGGCGGGGAGCAGCAGGCCGAGGAAACCCTTGGACGCCCAGTAGGGGGAGCCGGGCCCCGAATAGCTCTGCAGCACCGGCTCGTAGGGGCCGTGCCAGCCGAGGGTGAGCAGCCCGGTCGCGTCGGTGGCGCCGCGGTCGAGGAAGTACCGCAGGGTGCCGGAGGCCAGCCGGCGGGTGGCGCCGGGGCTGAGCGGGGTGTGCCCGGTGAGGGCGCCGAGCCAGGGGGCCGCCGCGGCGGCGAAGCGGTAGGTCAGGGACCGCCCGTACGGGACGGGGGCGCCGTTGCCGTCGAAGAGGTGGACGTGGTCGTCGAGTTGGGCGCGCAGGCGGGGCCCGTACCGGTCGAGGAGGTTCCGGTCGCCGGCGAGGTGGGCGTGCAGGACCGGGTAGAAGTGGAGCGCCCAGGGGTTGTAGTGGTCGAAGGCGCGGTTGTCGCCGTCGCTGTACCAGCCGTCGCCGAGGTACCAGCTCTCGACGCGGTCGAGGGAGCGCTCGACGGTGGCGGCGGCGCGGTCGGTCTCGATGCCGGCGTCCTGGAGGAAGCCGGCGACGGTGAGGCCGAAGAGCCACCAGTTGTTGTCGACGGGGGACGGCGCGAGGGCGGGGAGCAGCCAGTCGACGGCCCGCTGCCGTACGCGGTCGTCGAGCCGGTCCCAGAGGCGGGTGCGGGTCAGGCGCAGGGCGAGGGCGACGGAGGCGGACTCGACGACGGCCTGGCGGGTGTCGGCCATGCGGGGCCAGTCCTCGGGGCCCGTGCCGCCGGGGCGCTCCGTGCCCGCGGCGAGCCCCTCGGCGTAGCGGTCGAGGTGGCCGTGCGGATCGTCGCCGTGGGCGGCGCGCAGGGCGGCGAGCAGGAAGGTCCGGGCGTAGCCCTCCAGGCCGTCGGAGCGGACGCCGGACCGACTGGGGCGGGGGCCGGGAAGGTCGATCAGCCCCTTACGGGGTGAGGCGTAGGGGCGGACGGCGAGCAGCAGGTCGTCGGCCGTGCGCTCCCAGTGGGTCCGGGTCCATCCCGTGTATGGGCTGAGCTCACGGTCCTCGGGCGGCGTGGGCATGATGCTCCCTGGAACTCGCTGGGCGACGTCGGCGTCGCCCGGAATCCTGAAGACGCTTCGATCGAACGTCAAGAGGGAACGGACCGAATGATCGAAACTTCTTCCGTTCGATCATTTCGACGCCCGGCCTGGTCTAAGGTCGGGAGACCACCACCACCGCGAGGGGGAACTGCGCCGTGCGCGAGAGTGCTGCCGAACGACACGACCGACTGCTGGCCCTGGTGCGCGAGCGCGGCACGGCCCGCGTCTCCGACCTGGCCGGCCTGCTCGGGGTCTCCCCCGTCACCGCCCGCCGGGACGTCGAGGCGCTGGCCGCCCAGGGCCGGCTCGACCGGGTGCACGGCCAGGTCTCCTGGCCCCGCGGCCAGGGCGCGCCAGGCGCCCGGGGCGGGGCCGGCGGCCTGGTGCTGGGACTGCTCGCGCCCTCCGCCACGTACTACTTCGCCGAGGTCATCCGGGGTGCGCACGAGGCCGCGGCCCGGGCGGGCGCCCGGCTCGTCCTGCGGATCTCCGACTACCGGCCCGAGGAGGACCGGGCCCGCACCGAGGGCCTGATCGCGGCGGGCGCCGAGGGCGTGCTCGTCGCGCCCGGCTGGCGGGGCCCCGAGGACCGGCTCGGCTACGGCGACTGGCTGGCCGAACTGCCGGTGCCGGCCGTGCTCCTGGAGCGCAGGGCCGACCCGGGCACCCGGCTGGACGGCCTCGACCGGGTGTCGTCGGACCACGCGCACGGCGTGCTGCTCGCCCTGCGCCACCTGCTCGGGCTCGGCCGCACCACCCCGCTCCTCGTGGCGCGCGGGGACAGCCCGACGGCGCTCGCGGTGCGCGCCGGGTACGCCGAGGCGCTGGCCGCGCTGGGCCTGGAGGAGCCGCGGGCGGTCATCGACTCCGTACCGGCGGAGAGCGATCCGGAGGGCTTCGAGCGGGCGGTGCGGGCCCTGCACGAGGCGGTGGCGTCGGGGCGTGCGAGCGCGGCCCTGGTCCACAACGACGTGGACGCGATCCAGATCGTGCAGCGGCTCGCCGAGCTCGGGGTGCGGGTGCCGGAGGACCTGGCCCTGATCGCGTACGACGACGAGGTCGCCGCGCTCGCCGACATCCCGCTCACGGCGGTCGCCCCGCCGAAGCGCCAGGTGGGCCGGCACGCCACGGAACTGCTGGTGGAGCGGCTGGTGGAGCAGGGCGCGACGGCGGCCGGGGCCGGTGAGGACGAGCCGGCGCGGCGCCATCTGAGCCTGCTGCCGCGGCTGCGCGTGCGGGACTCCTGCGGGGCGCGGAAGCGCTAGCCCTGCCTGATCTTTTTTCGCTCAATCAATCTTTCGCTCTTGACTTCGCTCATGAAGCGGCTCAGGATCACGGCCAACCCCGTCCACGCCGCCGTACAGGAGCCGTGCCGTGAGCCGTAGTTGGAGCAGCAGGAGCAGAACCACCCGCGTCATAGCCGTCACCGCCTCCGCCCTGGCCGTCCTCACGGCCTGCGGCGGTGGTGACGACACCGCCGGCAAGGGCACCGCCGACCGGCCCGTGACCCTCACCTTCTGGGGCTGGGCCAAGGGCTCCAAGGACGTCGTCGACGCCTTCAACGCCTCCCACGAGAACATCCGGGTGACCTTCGAGGAGATCCCCTCCGGCACCGCCGGCGGCTACGCCAAGATCTCCAACGCCGTGAAGGCCGGCAACGCCCCCGACCTCGTGTCCATCGAATACGCCTCGCTCCCCGAGTTCGTCGCCTCCGGCGCCCTCCAGGACATCGGGGCCGAGTTCACCGAGCAGGACCGCGCCAAGCTGCTGCCGCAGGCGGTGGAGCTCACCACGCTCGGCGGCAAGAACTGGGCGGTGCCCTTCGACGCCGCCCCGCAGGCTTTCTACTACCGCAAGGACCTCTTCGCGAAGTACGGGATCGCCGTCCCCACGACCTGGGACGAGTTCAAGTCGGCCGCCGAGAAGGTGAAGAAGGCCGATCCCAGGACGCGCATCGCCACCTTCTTCCCCGACGACCCGACCACCTTCGAGGCCGTGGCCTGGCAGGCCGGCGCCCAGTGGTTCAAGGCCGAGAACGACACGTGGAAGATCGACACCACGGACCCGGCCACCACCAAGGTCACCGGCTACTGGCAGGGCCTCCTCGACGCCGACCTCGTCCACAAGAACGCCTCCTTCAGCCCCGAGTGGACCGGCTCCCTCAAGAACGGCACCACCATCGGCTACCTCGGCGCCTCCTGGGGCGCCGGCGTCCTCAAGGGCACCCTGCCCGAGCAGAGCGGCAAGTGGGCCATCGCCCCCATGCCGCACTGGGGCACCCCCGCCAGCGGCATGCTCGGCGGCACCTCTTTCGCCGTCACCAAGGACAGCGACAAGAAGGCCGCCGCGGTCGAGTTCGCCGAGTGGATGTCCACCACCGAGGCCGGTGTGAAGGCCCGTATCGCCTCCGGCACCTCCAGCGCCTTCCCCGCCGCCACCGCCCTGCGCCCGGTCGCCAAGCAGGTCTTCGACGCGAGCTACTACGGCGGCCAGGACATCTACGCCCTGTTCGAGCAGGCCGGCGCCTCCATCGACCCGAACTGGGCCTGGGGGCCGACCACCGGCACCACCAACACCACCATCAAGGACCACTTCGGCAAGATCACCAAGGGTGGCCCCGGCATCGCCGACGCCGTCGAGGCCGGCCACAGGGCGACCGTCGCCGAGCTGACCAAGCGCGGTCTGAAGGTCGAGGGCTGACAGCGATGAAGGCCCGCACCCGCGCGGCGGCGACCCTGCTGACCCCGTTCTTCCTGCTGTTCACCGCGGTGATGGTGGTGCCGATCGGCTACGCGGTCTGGCTCAGCCTCTTCACCGAGAAGCAGTCGGGACTCGGCTTCGGCGGCGCCGAGACCGTCTTCAGCGGACTCGACAACTACACCGCGGCGCTGGGTGACCCGGCCTTCCTCGAGGGCTTCGGCGTGCTGCTCGGATACTGCCTGCTCTACATTCCGCTGCTGCTCGCCGGGGCCCTCGGCCTCGCCCTGCTGCTCGACTCGGCCCTCGCCCGCGCCCGCCGCTTCTTCCAGCTCGCGCTCTTCCTGCCGCACGCCGTCCCCGGCATCATCGCCGCGCTGATCTGGGTCTACCTCTACACCCCCCAGCTCAGCCCGGTCGTCCAGGCCATGGAGGCCGGCGGCGTCGGCTTCGACTTCTTCTCCCCCGAGGGCGCCCTCCCCTCCGTCGTCAACATCGCGCTGTGGGAGTGGCTCGGCTACAACATGGTGATCTTCTACGCGGCCCTCCAGGCCATCGACCGCTCCGTGCTCGAAGCCGCCACCGTCGACGGCGCCGGCTCCTGGCGGATCGCCTTCAGCATCAAGATCCCGCTGATCAGGGCCTCGCTCGCGATGGTCGCCCTCTTCACCGTCATCGGCTCGCTCCAGCTCTTCACCGAGCCGCTCATCCTCAACAAGGGCACCGGATCCGCCGTCACCTCGACCTGGACGCCCAACATGTACGCGTACACCGCCGCGTTCGACCGCAACGACTACGGACTGGCCGCGGCCGCGTCCGTCCTGCTCGCCCTCACGGCCGCGCTGCTGTCCTTCGCCGTCACCCGTCTCACCGGCCGGAAGGGGAAGCGCGCATGAGCACCCGACGCCCCACGAACGTCTGGCTGTCGAAGACCGCCGTCAACGGCGCCCTCGTCCTCGCCGTCGTCTACATGCTCTTCCCCCTCGTGTGGCTGCTCACCGCCGCCACCAAGGACGCCGGCGGACTCCTCGCCGGAAACGCCTTCTCCTTCGAGGGCTTCGACCTCGGCGGCAACCTCCGCCGCCTCGCCGACTACAACGACGGCATCTACTTCCACTGGTACCTCAACAGCCTGCTCTACGCGGGCCTCGGCGCCCTCGCCTGCTCGCTGATCAGCGTCGCCGCCGGCTACGCCTTCGACAAATACGACTTCCGCGGCAAGGAGAAGCTGTTCGGCGTCGTCCTGCTCGGCGTGCTCGTCCCCACCACCGCGCTCGCCCTGCCGATGTACCTCCTCGCCAGCGAGGTCGGCATCGTCAACACCTACTGGGCCGTGCTCGTCCCCGTCCTCGTCAATCCCTTCGGGGTCTACCTCGCCCGGGTCTTCAGCGCCGGCTACATCCCCGACGAGGCCCTGGAGGCCGCCCGTATCGACGGGGCCGGCGAACTGCGCACCTTCTGGTCCATCGGCCTGCGCATGGTCATGCCCGGCTTCGTGACCGTCTTCCTCTTCCAGTTCACCGCCATCTGGAACAATTTCTTCCTCCCCCTGGTGATGCTCTCGGACCAGAAGCTCTTCCCGCTGAGCCTCGGCCTCTACGCGTGGAACAGCAACGCCCACGCCGAACCCGACTACTACCCCCTCGTCGTCACCGGCTCCCTGCTCGCGGTCGTCCCCCTCGTCGTCGCCTTCGTCTCCCTCCAGCGCCACTGGAAGGCCGGTCTGACCGCCGGCAGCGTCAAGTGAGGAACACGGATCCCAGGATGCACTCGACCACCGACAACGCCCCCGGCCCCCGCCCGCGGCTCCTGCTCGCGATGGGCCCCGGCGTCGCCGAACGCCTCCTCACCGACACCCACCGCGCCCGCCTCGCCGCGCTGACCCGCACCGACCCGCACCTGGTCGCCCACGACCTCGCCACGCCCACGCCCGAGGTCGCCGCCGCGCTCGCCGAGGCCGAACTCCTCCTCACCTGCTGGGGCGCCACCCCGCTCACCGCCGAGGTGCTGGAGCGCGCCCCGCGCCTCGAGGCCGTCGTCCACGCCGCCGGTTCGGTCAAGCACCACATCACCGACGCCTGCTGGGAGCGCGGCATCGCCGTCACCTCGGCCGCCGCCGCCAACGCCCTGCCCGTCGCCGAATACACCCTCGCCGCGATCCTCTTCGCCGGGAAGCGGGTCCTCCGCTCCGCCCAGCGGTACGCCGAGCTGCGCACCGGCCACGACTGGCTCACCGACTCCGCGGACTCGGGCAACTACCGCAGGACCATCGGCATCGTCGGCGCCTCCCGGATCGGCCGCCGCGTCCTCGAACTGCTCCGCCCCTTCGACCTCGACGTCCTGCTCCACGACCCGTACGTGACGCCGGCCGAGGCCCGCGCGCTCGGCGCCGAGGGCGTCGGCCTCGACGAGCTCTGCGCCCGCAGCACCGTCGTCTCCGTCCACGCGCCCCAGCTCCCCGCCACGTACCGCATGATCAGCGCGGCCCGGATCGCCTCGATGCCGGACGGGGCGACCCTGATCAACACCGCCCGCGGTTCCCTCGTGGACGAGGAGGCCCTCCTCCCCCACCTCGTGGCCGGCCGCCTGCACGCCGTCCTGGACGTGACCGACCCGGAGCTCCCGCCGCCCGACTCCCCCCTCTACACGCTCCCGAACGTCCTGCTCACCCCGCACGTGGCCGGTTCGCTCGGCAACGAGCTGCACCGGATGGCCGACCGGGCCCTGGAGGAGGTGGCGCGTTACGGGCGCGGGGAGCCGTTCGCGGAGGAGGTCAGGGCCGCAGACCTGGGCCGCTCGGCGTGACCGCTCCCCCTGAGGGCGGCGCGCCTAGACTGGAAGGGTCCTACCGGGTCCGGGAGGCGTCATGAGCTTCGTACAGATCATTGATTGCAAGACCAGCCGGGTCGACGACCTGAACGCGCTGATGGACCGCTGGGTCGAGCAGACCCGGGGCAAGCGCACCGCCACCCACAGCATCGTCGGCAAGGACCGCTCCGACGCCTCCCATGTCGTGGAGATCGTCGAATTCCCCTCTTACGACGTCGCCATGCGCAACTCGCAGCTCCCCGAGACCGACCGGATCTTCCGGGAGATGGTCGCGCTCTGCGACGAGATGCCGACCTTCACCGACCTGGACGTCGTCCGGGACGAGGCGCTGTACAAGGCGAACGCCCGGCGGCTCCTGGAGATGATCGCGGGCGAGCCGGAGCTGGCGCTGCTCGACGAGGTGATCGCCGAGGGGTACCACGACCACGATCCCACCAACGAGCAGGACGTCATCGGCATGGACGCGGTCCGGCGCGAGGTGGAGATGTGGCGCGGCGGCTTCGACTTCTCCTTCACCGTCGACGACCAGATCGCCGAGGGCGACCGGGTGTGCACCCGCTGGACCTGGCGGGGCACCCACAGCGGTGACTTCATGGGGCTCCAGCCCACCGGCATGGAGGTCGAGATGACCGGCACGGTCATCCACCGCTTCCGCGACGACGGCAAGATCGCCGAGGGCTGGTGGCAGTACGACCTGCTGGGGCTGATGGGGCAGCTCGGCGCGGTCGAGGCGTAGTCCTCCGGGAAAGGCCGAGGCCCGGTGCTCCCTGGCGGGAGCACCGGGCCTCACGCACCGCGTTCGTGCGTCAGTGACCGCGTTCGTGCGTCAGTGGGAGTGGCCGTGACCGTGGCCGTGGCCGTGGTCCGCCGGCTCCTCCTCCTTCTTCTCCACCACGAGGGTCTCGGTGGTGAGGAGCAGGGAGGCGATCGAGGCGGCGTTCTCCAGGGCGGAGCGCGTCACCTTCACCGGGTCGATGACGCCGGCCTTGACCAGGTCGCCGTACTCGCCGGTGGCGGCGTTGAAGCCCTGGCCCTTGTCGAGCTCCGCCACCTTCGCGGTGATGACGTAGCCCTCGAGGCCGGCGTTCTCGGCGATCCAGCGCAGCGGCTCGACGGCGGCGCGGCGGACGACCGCGACACCGGTGGCCTCGTCGCCGGTCTTGTCGAGGTTGCCCTCGAGGACCTTGACGGCGTGGACCAGCGCGGAGCCACCACCGGAGACGATGCCCTCCTCGACCGCGGCGCGGGTCGCGGAGATGGCGTCCTCCAGGCGGTGCTTCTTCTCCTTCAGCTCCACCTCGGTGGCGGCGCCGACCTTGATCACGCACACGCCGCCGGCCAGCTTCGCGAGGCGCTCCTGGAGCTTCTCGCGGTCCCAGTCGGAGTCCGTGGCCTCGATCTCGGCCTTGATCTGGTTGACGCGGCCGAGGACGTCCTCGGAGGAGCCGGCGCCGTCCACGATCGTGGTGTCGTCCTTGGTGACGGTCACGCGGCGGGCGCTGCCCAGCACGTCCAGACCGGCCTGGTCGAGCTTGAGGCCGACCTCCTCGGAGATGACGGTGGCACCGGTGAGGGTGGCCATGTCCTGGAGCATCGCCTTGCGGCGGTCACCGAAGCCGGGCGCCTTGACGGCGACGGCGTTGAAGGTGCCGCGGATCTTGTTGACGACGAGGGTGGAGAGGGCCTCGCCCTCGACGTCCTCGGCGATGATCAGCAGCGGCTTGGAGGAGCCGGCCTGGATGACCTTCTCGAGCAGCGGCAGGAGGTCCTGGATGGAGGAGATCTTGCCCTGGTTGATCAGGATGTACGGGTCGTCGAGGACGGCCTCCATACGCTCCTGGTCGGTCACCATGTACGGGGAGAGGTAGCCCTTGTCGAAGGCCATGCCCTCGGTGAAGTCGAGCTCCAGGCCGAAGGTGTTGGACTCCTCGACGGTGATGACACCGTCCTTGCCGACCTTGTCCATCGCCTCGGCGATGAGCTCGCCGACCTGCTGGTCCTGCGCGGAGAGCGCGGCGACGGCGGCGATGTCGGACTTGTCGTCGATCGGGCGCGCGGTGGCGAGCAGCTCGTCCGAGACGGCCTTCACGGCGGCGTCGATGCCCTTCTTCAGGGCGGCCGGGGAGGCACCGGCGGCGACGTTGCGCAGACCCTCGCGGACCAGGGCCTGGGCGAGCACGGTGGCGGTGGTGGTGCCGTCACCCGCGATGTCGTTGGTCTTGGTCGCCACCTCCTTCACGAGCTGGGCGCCGAGGTTCTCGTACGGGTCCTCGATCTCGACCTCGCGGGCGATCGTGACACCGTCGTTGGTGATGGTGGGGGCGCCGAACTTCTTGTCGATGACGACGTTGCGGCCCTTGGGGCCGATCGTCACCTTCACCGTGTCGGCCAGCTTGTTGACGCCGCGCTCAAGGGCGCGACGGGCGTCCTCGTCGAACTTCAGGATCTTCGCCATGGGAGCGATTCAGCCCTCTCGGAAATCGTTGAAAAAGACTGCGCCCCTGGACGCCCGCGGAGAAGCCAGGGGGTCAGGGGCGCAGTTCAAAGCATCTCTGCAGGTGCCTTGGGGTGACTTACTTCTCGATGATCGCGAGCACGTCGCGAGCCGAGAGGACGAGGTACTCGTCGCCGTTGTACTTCACCTCGGTGCCGCCGTACTTGCTGTACAGCACGACGTCGCCGACCTTCACGTCGAGCGGAAGGCGCTCGCCGTTCTCGAAGCGGCCCGGGCCCACGGCGAGGACGGCGCCCTCCTGGGGCTTCTCCTTCGCGGTGTCCGGGATGACCAGGCCAGAGGCGGTGGTCTGCTCCGCGTCGAGCGGCTGGACCACGATGCGGTCCTCGAGCGGCTTGATGGCAACCTTGGAGCTGGTGGTCGTCACGATCCGACCTCCCCCTTCGGAGATCTCACGGGGTTAACTGTCTGAGGTGGCGACCAGGTGGATCCGTCGTCGCGGGTGCCGGACCTGCCCGTCGCTGTGTTGGCACTCTCCGGTGGGGAGTGCCAGAGCCGAGACTATGACCGCGATTAGCACTCGGTCAAGCGGAGTGCCAATTCACGACCCCGTGGCGCGAACGGCAGGGCGGATTCCCTCCGATCCGGGGGAACGCTCGGCCGGATCTGGTGGTTCCGTACGAGCGGGGTGACCTTCTCCGCCGCCTTGCGGCCCAGCCGTTCGATCGGGTCGACCGAGGACGCGCAGCCCGGCAGGGCGGCCAGCGCGCCGGCCAGGGCCAGGGCGGCGGTGAGCCGGCGCGCCCGGCTCACACGTAGTCCTCGAGCTTCGCCACCGCGTATCCCTTGGCCGTGACCGTCTTCATCACCCGCCGGATCATGTCCGGCATGCTGCCCTTCCAGTCCCCCTTGCCCCGGAAGTGGGTGAGGATGATGTCGCCGGGGTGCAGGTCCCGGTCCCACTCGCGCCACTCCATGTGGTCGGGGAACGCCTCGGACGCCCACAGCGGGACGGCCTTGACGCCGCACGCCTTCGCCGCGCGCAGGGTGTCCTCGTTGTAGTTGCCGTACGGCGGGCGGAAGAGCGGCGGCCGCTTGCCGAACCGCTTCTCGATGACGTCCTGCATGCCGCAGATCTGCCGCTTCTGGTCCGCGTAGTCGAGGCCCGGCAGATAGGGGTGGGTCAGGGTGTGGTTGTGCAGGGCCACCCCGGAGTCCTGCATCTTCTTGAAGTAGCCGTAGTCCTCCTTGACGAGGTAGTCGCTGAGGAACGCGCTGTACGGGATCCTCAGCTCGCTCATCATCCGCAGCAGCTCGGGGTCCTTCTCCGCGCCGTCGTCGATCGTCAGGAAGACGATCTTCTGCTTGGTCGGCACGGTGGTGAAGACCGGGGGCAGGTTCGTCCCGTCGGTCTCGAAGCCCTTGCGGGTGGTGATCCGCGGCTTCACGGCGGGCGGCTCGGGCGCTTCGAGCGGCGGCTGCGCCAGGCCCCACTTCTTGGCGGCGGCCACGCGGGCGGCGCGCGCCTTGCGGACCCGTTCCACGTACGCGTTGAGCGCGCCGGCCGCGCCCTGCGCCTCGGCGCGGGGCTGCTGGCCGGCGGCCGGCCGGGCCGGGCCCGAGCCGGATCCGGTCCGCTCGCCGGCGCCGGGCTCGGCGCAGGCCGAGGCGAGCGCGGCGACGACCAGGGCGGCCCCGACCACCCGCACACCCCGCGACGACCGCGTCGACCGCGACGAGCGGGGAAATGAGCGGGACTGTTCGTTTTGTCGTACTAGCTGCATGGCGCCGCATCCTGTCAGCGGCACGCCCCTCCGGGGCGCCGACACCACCGGAGGGCGCCCACCGTCCCCCGGGCGGCCCACACCCGCCCCGACCACCACAATGGGAGGGGTGACCGACCTCGCCGCCTTCACCGCCCTGCTCGCCCCCGAGGGGCAGGCCCTCCTCGACGCCCTGCGCGACTACGACCCCGCCCGGGAACTGGCGGTGGCCTCCAGGCTGCGCCGCGACCACCCCACCGAGCTGGTCTCCGCGGCCCTCGGGCAGGCCCGGCTGCGGCAGCGGGCGGTGGCGAAGTTCGGCGCGGAGGACGCCCACCGGATGTACTTCACGCCGAACGGCGTCGAGCAGTCCACGCGGGCGACCGTGGGCGCGTACCGCGCCGAGCGGCTGAAGGCGCTGGGCGTGCGCAGCGTCGCCGACCTGTGCAGCGGCATCGGCGGCGACGCCCTCGCGCTCGCCCGCGCCGGGATCTCCGTCCTCGCCGTCGACCGCGACCCACTGACCGCCGCGGCCGCCCGCGCCAACGCCGAGGCGCTCGGGCTCGCGGACCTGATCGAGGTGCGCTGCGCCGACGTCACCGAGATCGACACCAGCCCGTACGACGCCGTGTTCGTGGACCCGGCCCGGCGCGGCGGCCGGGGCCGGATCTTCGACCCCGAGGCGTACTCGCCGCCGCTGTCCTGGGCGGTCGAGGCGGCCCGCAAGGCCCCGCACGCGGCCCTGAAGATCGCCCCGGGCATCCCGCACGAGGCGGTGCCCGACGAGGCCGAGGCGGAGTGGATCTCGGACGGCGGGGACGTGAAGGAGGCGGTCCTCTGGTTCGGCACCGAGCCCGGCGCCCGCCGCGCGACCCTGCTGCCCGGCGGCGCCACGCTCACCGGCGGCACGCTCCCCGACCCCGAGGTCCGGCCCGTCGGCCGCTACCTCTACGAACCGGACGGCGCCGTCATCCGCGCCCACCTGGTCGCCGAGGTGGCGCGGGACCTCGGCGGCGGGCTGATCGACGAGACCATCGCCTACATCACCGCCGACACCCTCACCCCGACCCCGTACGCCACCGCCTACGAGATCACCGACGAACTCCCCTTCAACCTGAAGAAGTTGAAGGCCCTGCTGCGTGAACGGGAGGTCGGCAACCTGACCGTGAAGAAGCGCGGCTCGGCCGTCGAACCCGAGGAGATCCGCCGCCGGGTCAAGCCGAAGGGCCCCCACGCGGCGACCGTGCTGCTCACGCGGGTCGCGGGGGCTCCGACGATGCTGATCGGGGGTCCTGCCGGCGGGTGACGGGGCCGGTGACCCGGAGCGCAAGGCGGAGGTGGGATACCGCCTTCGTCAGCCCGATCAGGCCGTTGATCCAGAAGATGAGCGCGGCGCCCATGCCGTACGCGACGAGGCCGTAGCCGCCGTCCAGGTAGGAGACGGCGCCCTCCCGGCTCACACCGGCCGGGACGGCGAAGCCCAGCCACAGGCCGATGCCGCACATCACGGCGGACAGCAGCATCCAGCAGGCGCTCAGGACCGGCGCCCGCAGCCGGGCGTCCGTGGGGCCGTGCCGGTCCAGGAGCGCCCACTGGACGAGCCGCTCGCGCACGATCCGGTCCTGCCGCACGGACCGCGCGGTCAGCCACACCGCCGGCACGAGCACGCCGATCCCGAGCGCGGCCACGATCAGCCCGAGGAGCATCGTGACCGGGTCGAGGATCGGGCCGCCGAGCGAGGCGAGCAGCACGCCGACCATGCCCCAGCCGAGCTGGAGCATCAGGAACCAGGCCAGGAACAGCGCGAGCCGCGCGCCGCCGAGCAGCCGCCGCCCCAACGCGTCGAGCGCCAGCGCCCGGTCGGCGAGCCGCGCCGCCCGGTCGGGCCAGTTCCGGATCTCGGCGGGCGGAGGCGGCGGAGGCATCGGTATGCGCGAGGACATGGAGAGCAAGCCTAAGGGGTGGGAGTGTCCTGTCGATCAGCGGCGGGCAGGCCCTTCTCCCTTGCCTGCGGGCCGAGTTCACCGGCCCGCCGCCGCAGCAGGGCCCGCTCCCGCTCGTTCCGGGTCAGCTCCGCGGCCCGCTCGAACTCCGCCCGGGCCTCGGCCGTGCGCCCCAGCCCGGCCAGCAGGTCGCCGCGGACGCTCGGCAGCAGGTGGTAGCGGGCGAGGGCCGGTTCGGCGGCGAGCGCGTCGACGATCGTGAGGGCGGCGGCCGGGCCCTCGGCCCGCGCCACGGCGACCGCGCGGTTGAGCTCGACGACCGGCGAGGGCGCGACGGTGGCGAGCCGCCCGTACAGGGCGGCGATGGTGCGCCAGTCCGTCTCCTCGTACGTCGCCGCCCGCGCGTGACAGGCGGCGACGGCGGCCTGGAGGGCGTACGGCCCGCCCGCGCCGCCCGCCTCGACGGCCCGCTCCAGGGCCGCGAAGCCGCGCCGGATCAGCAGCCGGTCCCAGCGCCCGCGGTTCTGGTCCGCGAGCAGCACCGGCTCGCCGCCGGGCCCGGTGCGGGCGGCGGTCCGCGACGCCTGGATCTCCAGCAGGGCGGCGAGGCCGTGCGCCTCGCCCTCCTCCGGCATCAGCGCGGCGAGGCCCCGGGCCAGTCTCAGCGCGTCCTCGCAGAGCCCGGGCCGCAGCAGGTCGTCGCCGGCGGTGGCCGCGTACCCCTCGTTGAAGATCAGGTAGACGACCTCCAGGACGGAACCCAGCCGGGCCGCCCGATCGGGGCCGTAGGGCACCTCGAAGGCGACGCCCGCCTTCGCCAGCGTCCGCTTGGCGCGGGTGATCCGGGCCGCCGCCGTCGCCTCCGGCACGAGGAAGGCGCGCGCGATCTCGTCCGTGCGCAGCCCGCCGACGAGCCGCAGGGTGAGCGCGGCGCGCGCCTCGGCGGACAGCACCGGATGGCAGGTGGTGAAGATCAGCCGCAGCACGTCGTCGTCGATGTCACCGGGGCCGGAGGGTTCGGGGTCGTACGACTCCTCCTCCAGCGTCCGGCCCACCTCGGCGAGCTTGCGGGCGTACGTCTCGCGCCGCCGCACGAGGTCGACGGCGCGGTGCTTGGCGGTGGCCGTCAGCCAGGCGCCCGGGCTGTCCGGGACGCCCGACCGCGGCCACTGTTCGAGGGCGGCGACGAGGGCGTCCTGGGCGATCTCCTCGGCGATGCCGACGTCACGGACGATCCGCGCCGCCGTGGCGACGATCCGCGCCGACTCCATCCGGAAGACCGTCTCCAGCGTGCTCTCCACCGTCACGCCTCACATGACAGCACACCGGCGGTCAGCCCTCCGGCATCTCCTCGACCTCGCGGACCTCCAGACCGACCTTCCAGTGCGGCGGGTGGACGGCCAGGAACCGCTTCCCCCACTCGACGGCCTCGGCCATGTCCTTGCACTGGAGCATCGCGTAGCCGCCGACGACCTCCTTGGTCTCGGTGAACGGCCCGTCCGTGTACGACAGCCTCCCGTCCGACCAGGTGATCCGCGTGGCCTCGGCGGTCGGCCGCAGACCGGCGGTGTCGACCATGGCGCCCGCCTTGGTGATCTCCTCGAACAGCGCGCCCATGCGCTCCTCGAAGCCGGGGTCGGCCGACTCCATGTCGATGGTGTTCTCCTCGATGCGGACGAGGGAGAGGTAGCGGGGCATGGTGGCTCCTCGGAGTGCGGTGGCGGGGCCGTTCCCCGCCTCTCACTCATACGTCGAACGGGAGCCGGCCGCATCGACACCCGCCGGGAGATTTTTTTCCGGGCGTCTCCTAGACGTAGTCCTCCAGGCGCGCCACGGTGAAGCCCTGCTCCTGGATGTGCCGCAGCAGGTTGGCCGTCATCTCGGTCATCGTCGTGCCCTTGAGCTCGGACGGGCCGCGGAAGTGGGCCAGGATGATGTCGCCGGGGTGCAGCTTCCGGTCGCCGCGCTGGTACTGCATGTTCTTGATCTGCATGGACTCGCGCCACAGCACGATCGCGTCGACCCCGCACCGCGCGGCGGCGGCCCGGGTGGCCTCGTTCCAGTTGCCGTAGGGCGGGCGGAAGAGCCGCGGGCGCTTGCCGTAGCGCTCGGTGAGGCGGTCCTGCTGGCCGCAGATCTCCCTGCGCTGGGCCTCCGGGGAGAGGGTGCGCAGGTTGGGGTGGGTGAGGGTGTGGTTGGCGAGGCCGTGGCCCTGGGCGACGAGCGGGGCGAAGTACGGGTAGTCGCCGCGGATCGCGGAGTCCGTGAGGAACATCGTCACGGGCACCTCGAGGTCGCGCAGCATCGCGACGAACTCGGGGTCCTTCTCGGCGCCGTCGTCGATCGTGAGGAAGACGACCTTGTCGGTGGTGGGGATGTCGCTGATGACCGGGACGGGTGCGCCGGGCGCGCGGACGACGGGCTTGACCGCGGGCGGGGGCGGCGCGGGCGCGAAGGGCTTCAGGCCCCACCGGCCGAAGGCCGCGGCGCGCGCGTCGGGGGCGGCGGGGCCTTGTTCCCGGCCGCGGGGGTGCCCTGGGCGGGCGCGGTCTTCGGTGCGGTCGGGGCGGGGGTGTCGGCGTCGGCGGCCGCGCAACCGGTCGCGAACAGAGCCACGGCGGTCAGCGCCGCCCACAGCGCGAGGGTCTTCTTCACGCGCTGTGGGATGCCCGTTTCGAACGAAAGGTTGCCTGCGGTACGCCTATCCGACTGATTCGAAGCGCCAGCGGTGCACCGGACGGGTGATCAGCTCCGCGTCCGGCTCCGGCAGCTCGGGCAGCTCCGCGTCGAGCCCCTCCCCGTCCGCCGTGTCCCACCAGGTCATCACCAGGACCCGGTCCTGCGGGGCGCGGAAGGTCTCGCGGCGCACCGGCTCGCGCGCCAGGACCCGCGTGCGCGCCCACTCCAGGAGCTCGGCGCCCCGGCCCCGGGCGGCGCGTGCCTCCCACATCAGGGTGATCCTCACGGGTAGAGGTTCTCCTTGCTGACCTCGTGCACGTGGTCGTGGTCGTGCTCGTGTGCGTGGCCGTGGCGGTGGGCGCCGGGCACGTGCGGGTCGGTCACCGGCAGCGAGGAGTCCGCCGACAGCTCCAGGTCGGACGCGGCCCGGTTGCGGGCCACCATCTCGGCGCCGAGCGCCGCCACCATGGCGCCGTTGTCGGTGCACAGGCCCGGCCGGGGGACGCGGAGCCGGATGCCGGCCCGCTCGCAGCGCTCCTCGGCGAGCGCCCGCAGCCGCGAGTTGGCGGCCACTCCGCCGCCGATCATCAGGTGGTCGACGCCCTCGTCCTTGCAGGCCCGGACGGCCTTGCGGGTGAGCACGTCGACGACCGCCTCCTGGAAGGACGCGGCGACGTCCCGTACGGGCACCTCCTCGCCCGCGTTGCGCTTCGCCTCGATCCAGCGGGCCACGGCGGTCTTCAGGCCGGAGAAGGAGAAGTCGTACGCGGGGTCCTTGGCACCGGTCAGGCCGCGCGGGAAGGCGATGGCCTCCGGGTCGCCCTCCTTGGCGAGCCGGTCGATGACCGGGCCGCCGGGGAAGCCGAGGTCGAGCACCCGGGCGATCTTGTCGAACGCCTCGCCGGCGGCGTCGTCGATGGTCGCGCCCAGGGGGCGGACGTCGCTGGTGATGTCGCTGGACAGCAGCAGCGAGGAGTGGCCGCCGGAGACGAGCAGCGCCATCGTCGGCTCGGGCAGCTTGCCGTGCTCGAGCTGGTCGACGCAGATGTGCGAGGCGAGGTGGTTGACGCCGTAGAGCGGCTTGCCGAGGGCGTACGCGTACGCCTTGGCGGCGGAGACGCCGACCAGCAGCGCGCCCGCGAGGCCCGGGCCGGCGGTGACGGCGATGCCGTCGAGGTCCTTCGCGGACACGCCGGCCTGCTTCAGGGCGCGCTCGATCGTCGGGACCATCGCCTCCAGGTGGGCGCGGGAGGCGATCTCGGGCACGACGCCGCCGAAGCGGGCGTGGGTGTCGACGCTGGAGGCGACGGCGTCGGCGAGGAGGGTCGTTCCGTGGACGATGCCGACTCCGGTCTCGTCGCAGGAGGTCTCGATGCCGAGTACGAGCGGTTCGTCAGCAGCCATCTGAATCAGTCTCTGTTCCTTGAACGGTGTGTCGCATCACGAGGGCGTCCACGTTGCCGGGCTGGTAGTAGCCGCGGCGGAAGCCGATGGGCTCGAAGCCGAAGCGCTCGTAGAGCTTCTGGGCCCGGGTGTTGTCCACGCGCACCTCGAGGAGGACCTCGTCGCACTCGAAGGCGGTGGCGGCCTGGAGGAGGTCGGTGAGCAGCCGCGCGCCGAGGCCGGTGCCCCACTGGTCGCGGGCGACGGCGATGGTCTGGACGTCGCCGAGGCCGCCGGCGGCGGCGAGGCCCGCGTAGCCGACGAGCCGTCCGGAGCCGTCCGGGGAGGGCTCCTCGGCGACGACGTAGTGGCGGGTGGCGCGCGGGCCGCGGGCGTGGGCGAGCTCGGACCAGAACATGCCCTCGGACCAGGCGTCCTCGGGGAACAGCTCCGCCTCCAGCGCGAGCACCGGTGCGATGTCCCACCAGCGCATCCCGCGCAGCACGGCCTCGGTCACGGCGCCGCTCACTTGGGCGTGACCACCTTGTAGTTCTTGGGGACCTGCGCGTCGGGGCGGCGCAGGTACAGGGGCAGCGGGTCGAGGAAGCCGTCGCCGCCCGCCGCCAGCTTCTCGGCCGCGAGGGCGGCGAGCGCGGCGGCCGACTGGTGCTCGGGGCCGCGGGCGTCCGGGAAGACCTCGGGGTAGAGGCGGGCGCCGGCGCCGACGACGGGCAGCCCGGCGAGCTCCTCGGCGATGTCGGCGGGCCGGTCGACGGCCGCGTCCGTCACGCGCGTACGGGCGTCGTCGTAGCGCGCCCAGTAGACCTCCTTGCGACGCGCGTCGGTGGCGACGGCGAACGGCTCGTCGATCCCGGAGGCGTAGGCGAGTCCGTCGAGCGTGCACAGGCCGTGCACGGGGACGCCGAGCGCGGAGGCGAAGGTCGCGGCGGTGACGAGGCCGACGCGCAGCCCGGTGTACGGGCCGGGGCCGACGCCGACCACGAGCCCGGTAACGGCGTCGAGCTTCAGCCCCGCCTCGGCGAGGACCCGGTCGACGGCGGGCAGCAGCAGCTCCCCGTGGCGACGGGCGTCGACCTGGCTCGACTCGGCGACGACGGTCTCGCCGTCGTGGAGGGCGACGGTGACGGCGGGTGTGGCGGTATCCATGGCGAGCAAGAGCACGCGAACAGCCTACGGCGCCCGGCAGGGGGGTGCGGCGCCCCGCTCCCCGCGGCCCGGCGGCTGCTACCGTCGGGCCACCGATACATCCATGCCGGACAGACGACAGAAGGTGGGCGCACGGTGGCTAGGAGCAGCTCGGGATTCGTGGCCGGGCTCACCGCGGCGGCGCTCGTGGCCGTCGCCTTCCTCGCCTATCAGGCCGCGGCCGTGGCCCCGTCCCCGGCCGAGCTCGCCGAGCGGCCGGGCGGGGCGCCGAGCACGGCGCCGTCGGCCCCGGCCACGGGCGCACCGCAGCAGCCGAGGAAGGACCCGCTGGCACTGCCCGCGAACTCCGGCAAGGGCGAGCGCGTGGTGTACGCCCTTGCCGACCGCCGGGTGTGGCTGGTCGACGAGCGGGGCCGGGTGACCCACACCTGCGCCGTCATGCCGAGCACGGTGTCCCCGCCGCCGGGGACGTACGCGGTGACCTCGCGCTCCGGCGCGGTGCGCGGCTCGGACGGGGTGCAGATCGAGCACGTGGTGCGCTTCGCGACCGTCCAGGACGTGTCGATCGGCTTCAGCGCGGCGGTGGACGGCTCGACGCCGTCGCCGGACCCGTCGCGGAAGACCGGGGGCATCCGGATGACGCGGGCGGACGGCGAGGCGATGTGGAAGTTCGCGGTGATCGGCGAGAAGGTCGTCGTCGTCCCGTAGCCGCGGGCGAGGGCGCGCGGATGCGGGGCGCGCGGGTCCGGGCGCGCGGGTCCGGGCGCGCGGGTCCGGGCGCGGGCGCGGGTCCGGGGCGCGCGGGTCCGGCGCGGGTGCGCCGGAGGCCGTTCCGGCCGTTCCGCTCAGGCCGCCTCGTCGCGTACGGCTCAGGCCGCCTCGTCGCGTACGACGGGCTCGCGCTCCTCGGCGGCCTCTGCCCCGGCTCCGCCCCCGGCGCCGGCTCCGGTTCCGGTCGCGCGCGGCGGGGTCGACACGGCGCTGGCCGCGACGCAGGACGCGAGCAGATCTCTCATCGAGACGCGCTCCTCCGTACGGTCCGCCTGACCGGTGTGCTCCGGCGTCGCCATGCATGCCTCCCGTAGGTTAGGTAGACCTAACCAGTTCGTGGTTCCATGTCACCACGCCCGGGAGCACCGGCGCAACATTTTCCCGACACGTTGTCGGAACCTACGTACGGTTCCGGGAGACGCCCCGCGTCCCGCGCGCGGTGCGGTGTTCAGTCCAGCCGGAGGTCCTCGTCGGCCCAGCGGGCGCCGATGCCGTTCAGGATCACCGTGCGGCGGTCGTCGTCGTCCGTGTCGGCCGTGTCGCCCACGACGCGGTGGATCAGCACGTGCAGCCGGTCGTCGGTCAGCTCCTCGACCTTGCCGTCGCCCCACTCGACCACGACGACTGAGTCGGGCAGCGAGACGTCGAGGTCCAGGTCCTCCATCTCCTCCAGTCCGCCGCCGAGCCGGTACGCGTCGACGTGGACCAGCGCCGGGCCGCCGACCAGCGAGGGGTGGACGCGGGCGATCACGAAGGTCGGGGAGGTGACGGCGCCCCGGACGCCCAGTCCCTCGCCGAGGCCGCGGGTCAGGGTGGTCTTGCCGGCCCCCAGTTCGCCGGTGAGCATCACGAGGTCGCCGGGGCGCAGGCGCTTCGCGAGGCGGCGGCCGAGCTCCTGCATCCGCTCGGGCGAGTCGACGGCGAGGGTGGCCTGGTTGTGCGGTGTGTCCATGGCCGCCAACCTACCGATTCGCCGGGCCGCCGATCCCCGGACCCGTCCCGGACCTGCTCGTGCGGACGGTCCCCGCCCGCACGAGCAGGTCCGCGATGCGGTCGGTGACCGCCTCGGGGTGCTCCAGCATCACCAGGTGCCCCGCGTCGGGCATGATCACCAGCTCCGCGTCCGGCAGGAGACCGGCGATGGCCTCGGTGTGCGAGCTGGGGGTGACCAGGTCGCGGTCGCCGGCGAGGGCGAGCACGGGCAGCCCGGCGAGGACGGCCAGGGCCGCCGCCTTGTCGTGCTCGGCGAAGGCCGGATAGAACTCGGCGACCACGTCGATCGGCGTCGACTCGATCATCCGCTCCGCGAAGCGGGCGACCGCCGGGTCCACGTCCTTCGACGAGAACGAGTACTTCTTGATCAGCCCGGCGAACAGGTCGGCGGTGGCCCGCCGCCCCCGCTCCACCAGCTCCGCCCGCGCGCCGAGCGCCCTCAGCACCCCGGGCAGCACCCGGCGCACCGCGTTCACCCCGGCCGTCGGCAGCCCGTAGTTGACCTCGCCGAGCCGGCCCGCGGAGGTCCCGACGAAGGCGACGCCCACGACCCGCTCCCGGATCAGCTCCGGGTAGCGGTCGGCGAGCGCCATGATCGTCATCCCGCCCATCGAGTGCCCGACCAGGACCAGCGGCCCCTCGGGCGCGGCGGCGTCGAGGACGGCCTTCAGGTCGCGCCCCAACTGGTCGATCGAGACCGGCACCCCGTCGGGACCGGCCTGGGCGGCACCCCGCCCGGACCGGCCGTGGCTGCGCTGGTCCCAGTGGACGGTGCGGACGAGACCGCGCAGCGCCGCCCGCTGGAAGTGCCAGGCATCCTGGTTGAGGCAGTAGCCGTGGCTGAAGACGACGGTGACCGGGGCGGGCGCCTTGCGTCCGAAGAGCCGGCGCCGCCGCGTGGCCGACGCGTCGGCCTCGTCGGCCTCGTCGGCCGCGTCGACGTCGTCGATCTCGTCGATCTCGTAGTAGAGCTCGGTGCCGTCGTCGGCGAGCGCACGCCCGGGTGTGCCGCGCAGGGCGCCGTACGGGCCCTCGGAGTCCAGCGCGAGCCGCGCCTTCTCCCGTACCGACCGGCCCACCGTGAGCCGCTCGACGGCCACCCCGGCCGCCACGCCGGCGGCCAGCACGCCTATCGCGGCACCGGCCCAGCCGGCCCGCCGCCAGGTCTCGTCCCCCACGGCCGCCCCTCTCACTCCCCCACGTAGACGCGCGGGACGCGCGCGCCGATCCGCGTGACGATCTCGTACGCGATGGTGTCGGCGGCCTCCGCCCAGTCCTGCGCGGTCGGCTCGCCCCGGTCGCCGGGCCCGAAGAGCACCGCCTCGCTGCCGGGCTCCGGCGTGTCGCCGCCGAGGTCGACGACGAACTGGTCCATGGCGACCCGCCCGGCCACCGTACGGATCCGGTCGCCGACGAGGACGGGCCCGCGCCCCGAGGCGTGCCGGGGGACGCCGTCCGCGTAACCGAGGGGGATCAGGCCGAGGGTCGTCTCGCCCGGGGTGGTGTAGTGATGCCCGTACGAGACGCCGTGGCCGCCCGGCACGTGCTTGACCAGGGCGACGCTCCCCTTCAGCGACATCACCGGCCGCAGCCCCAGCTCGGCGGAGGTGCCGACCGCCGGGTCGGGCGACACGCCGTACAGGGCGATGCCGGGCCGGACCAGGTCGAAGTGGGCCTCGGGCAGGGTGAGCGTGGCCGGGGAGTTGGCGATGTGCCGCACCTCCGGCTCGACGCCGGCCTTCTCCGCGTGGTCGAGCATGGTGCGGAAGACGTCGAGCTGGCCGGCGATGGACGGATGCCCCGGCTCGTCCGCGCAGGCGAGGTGCGACCACAGGCCGGTGATCTTCACCAGCCCCTGTGCCTCGGCCTCGAGGGCCGCGGTGACCAGCTCGGGCCAGTCGGCGGGCTGGCAGCCGTTGCGCCCGAGGCCGGTGTCGGCCTTGAGCTGGATCCTGGCCCGCCGCCCGGTGAGCCGCGCCGCCTCGACGACCTCCTCCAGCGCCCACATGCCGCTGACGGACATGTCGAGCCCGGCCTCGATGCCCTCGGCCCACGGGTCGCCCGGCGTCCACAGCCAGCACATGATCCGCGCCTCGGTCAGCCCGGCGGCCCGCAGCGCGAGCGCCTCGTGCGGGGTGGCCGTGCCGAGCCAGGTCGCCCCCGCCTCCAGGGCGGCGCGGGCACAGCGCACGGCACCGTGGCCGTACGCGTCGGCCTTGACCACGGCCATGACCTGGACGTGGGGGGCGACGCGGGCGCGCAGCGCGCGGACGTTCGCACGCAGCGCGCCGAGGTCGATCTCGGCGCGGGCTCGTCGGGGCTGTGGTGTCTGAGTCATCGCGCCCCAGTCTCTCAGGTCTCAGCTTTCGGGCCGCTTACCCCAGATGTAGACCCGGTCACCCTTGCGCAGCACGTCCCACAGCTTCTTGGCGTTCGCGTACGACAGGTTCACGCAGCCGCGGCTGCCGACAGGGGTGGCGATCTGTCCGTAGACGCCGTGGAATGCCTGGCCGCCGTCGAAGAACTGGGCGAAGGGCATCGGGGTGTCGTAGATCGTCGACCAGTGGTCCTTGTTCCGCCAGTAGATGGAGTGCCATCCGGTGCGGGTGCGGTATCCGGGGCGCCCGCTGCGGATGTTCACCACCGCGTACGTCACGCGGGTGCCCTTCTGCACCCACATCAGCTCCCGGTCGAGGTCGACGCACGCGACGACGTACGAGCGGACCGGGCACCGGCCGGCGGCGTTGGGGTTCGGGCGGGCGGCGAGGAGCTCGGCCCGGGACCAGGTGACGGGGCCGGCGTAGCCGTTGGCGGGCTTGATGCCCTGTTTGGTCTGGAAGGCGCGGATGGCCTCGCAGTCGGCGCGGGACTGCTTGCCGTCGACCTTGAGTTTCAACAGCCGCTCGACGCGGCGCTGGTGGGGGCCGGTCTTGGCGGTGCAGGCGGCGGCGAGGGCGCTGCGCGGCAGGTACTCCACGAGCTCCTCGACCTCGCCGGTGGGGGCGGGCACGGGTACGGGTACGGGCTCGCCGTGGTCCGCCCGGTCGGGCGGCAGGACCTGGTCGGGTGTGTCCATCGGGTACTCGGCGCGGCCGGCGCCGGGGACGCCGGGCACGAGGGGTTCGGCGGGGTCGGGGGTGGCGGCGAGGGCGGGGGCGGGGCCGGGGAGGGCGAGGAGGGTCAGGGCGAGCAGCGCGACGGCGCTGGAGCGGCATGTTCTGATCACGCGCCCCATCCCACGCCGCCCGGCCCGGCCCCGCCCGCCCAACCCCACCGGCGGAGCAACCGTTTCCCTCAAGCGGCCCACTCGCTCCTAGGCGCCGAGCCCCCGCGCCGGGCCCCGCCCCAGGCCCTCCGTGCGGCCTGCGGCCCGCCCCGTGTGGGCAATCGTCCCGCTTGGGGGTCCCCCCAGGGCGAAGCCCTAGGGGGAGGGACGGGTGGGCACACGGGACGGCGCCCAAAGCGGGCACGTTCCGTGCGGCCTGCGGCCCGCGCCCGTGTGGGCATTCGTCCCGCTGGGGCGGGACGGGTGGGCACACGGGACGGCGCCCCTTGCGGGCGCGTTCCGCACCTGCACCTACCCGCACCACAACGGGGCCGCACTCGTGGTGCGGGTCAAAGCACCAGGAGCCTAGGCCCGGCAAGGGGCGCCGTTCCGTTGTGCCCACCCGTTCCGCCCCAGCGGAACGAATGCCCACAACGGAGTGGGGCGGTAAGGCACCGCCCCGGCGGGACCAAGGCCCTGGCGCACAGCGCCGGGGGAACGGGCGGGCACCGCCCCGGCGGGGCCAAAGCCATGGCGCGCAGCGCCGGGGGAACGGGCGGGCGCCGGCCCGGTCGGGGCCGGGGGGTCAGGTGGTGGTGTCGTGCCAGGCGGCCGGGAGGGCGCGGGCCACGTCCGTGGCGGTGATCGGGGCGCGGGCGTCGGACGCCCGGCGGGCCGCGAGGCCGTGGAGGTAGGCGGCGGCGGACCCGGCGTCGAGCGCCGGCAGGCCCGCCGCGAGGAGGGAGCCGGCGAGGCCGGAGAGGACGTCGCCGCTGCCGGCCGTGGCCAGCCAGGCCGTCCCCGTCGGGTTCACCCGGACCGGCCCCGCCCCGCCCGCCCCGCACACCAGCGTCGTCGAGCCCTTCAGGAGCACCGTCGCGCCGAAGCGGCCCGCCAGTTCGCGGACCGCCGCGAGCCGCCCCGCCTCCACGTCCTCCCGGGACGCCCCGAGGAGCGCGGCCGCCTCGCCCGCGTGCGGGGTGAGCAGCGTGGGGGCGGTGCGCGCCTTGACGGCCTCCGGGGAGAGGTCCCGCAGACCGTCCGCGTCGACCAGGACCGGCACGTCCGAGGCGAGGACCTCCGCCACACCCGGCCCGTCGCCGAGGCCCGGCCCGACCACCCACGCCTGGACGCGGCCGGCCTTCGCCGGCGGCCCCGCGTGCACCAGGGTCTCGGGGTGCGCGGCGACGACCGCGTCGCCCGCGGGACCGACGTACCGTACGGCGCCCGCCCCGCCCCGCAGCGCCCCCTCGACGGCGAGGACGGCGGCGCCGGGGTAGCGGGCGGAACCGGCGACGACACCGACGACACCGCGCCGGTACTTGTCGCTCTCGGCGCCCGGCACCGGCAGCAGTCGCGCCACGTCCTCGTGCTGGAGCGCCTCCAGGTCCGGCACCGAGGGCAGCGTGGCGCCCAGCCCGATGTCGACGAGCCGCAGGGCTCCGGCGTACTCCCGCGCCGGGTCCACGAGCAGGCCCGGCTTGTACGCGCCGAAGGTGATGGTGGCGTCGGCCCGCAGGGCCTCTCCCGCGACCTCGCCGGTGTCGGCGTCGACACCGCTCGGCAGGTCGACGGCGACGACGACGGCGTCGGAGCCGCGCGCGGCCCGGGCGACGGGCACGGCGTCGGGCCGCAGCCCGCCCCGCCCGCCGATGCCGGTGATCCCGTCGAGGACGAGATCGGCGCGGGCGAGCACGTCGTACGGATCGTCGTGCGGGCCGACCACCCGCCCGCCGGCGGCCCGCAGCGCCGCGAGTCCGCCCTCGTGGACCCGCGCGCCGAGCGGCACGGCCGTGACCCCGGCCCCGCGCCGGGCGAGCCGGGCACCGGCGTGGAGCGCGTCGCCGCCGTTGTCGCCGGACCCGACGAGGAGGACGACCCGCGCCCCGTACACCCGCCCCCGCCCGAGCAGCGAGACGCACGCGGCGGCGAGCCCTGCCGCGGCCCGCTGCATCAGCGCGCCCTCGGGAAGGCGGGCCATCAGTTCGGCCTCTGCGGCCCGTACGGTCTCCACGCGATAAGCGGTACGCATGGCCAGCAGTCTGCCGCAGTCCCCCGGCGCCCGCGCGGAGGTCGCCGCCCCCCGGTCCCCTCAGCCCCGCCTCACCCCTCCGCGATCACCACCGCCGACGCCACCCCCGCGTCGTGGCTCAAGGACACGTGCCAGTTCCGTACGCCCAGTTCGGCGGCCCGGGCCGCGACCGTGCCCCGGACGCGCAGGCGGGGCTGCCCGCTGTCCTCCACGTACACCTCGGCGTCCGTCCAGTGCAGGCCGCCCGGCGCGCCCAGGGCCTTGGCCAGGGCCTCCTTGGCGGCGAAACGGACCGCCAGGGAGGCGGGGCCGCGCCGTTCGCCGCTCGGCAGGAGCACCTCGCGTTCCACGAAGAGACGGCGGATCAGTCCCGGCGTCCGCTCCAGCGACGCGGCGAACCGGTCGATCTCCGCCACGTCGATCCCCACCCCGATGATCATCTGTTCACTCACTCCACCGTCACGGACTTGGCCAGGTTGCGCGGCTGGTCGACCTCGTTGCCCCGTGCCGTCGCCAGTTCGCAGGCGAACACCTGGAGCGGCACGGTGGAGACCAGCGGCTGGAGCAGCGTAGGCGTGGCGGGGATGGGGATGAGGTGGTCGGCGTACGGGACGACGGCCTCGTCGCCCTCCTCCGCGATGACGATCGTCCGCGCTCCCCGGGCCCGGATCTCCTGGATGTTGGAGACGATCTTGTCGTGGAGGACGGAACGGCCCCGGGGCGAGGGCACCACCACGACGACCGGCAGGTCGTCCTCGATGAGGGCGATCGGCCCGTGCTTGAGCTCGCCGGCGGCGAAGCCCTCGGCGTGCATGTACGCCAGTTCCTTGAGCTTCAGCGCGCCTTCCAGGGCGACCGGGTAGCCCACGTGCCGCCCGAGGAAGAGCACGGTGTCCTTGTCGGCGAGCGTGCGGGCGAGGGCGCGCACCGGCTCCATGGTGGCGAGGACCCGCTCCACCTCGTCGGCGATCCTGGCCAGCTCGCGGACGACGGCGTGGATCTCGTCGCCCCACTTGGTGCCGCGGACCTGCCCGAGGTAGAGGGCGAGCAGGTAGCAGGCGACGAGCTGGGTCAGGAACGCCTTGGTGGAGGCGACGGCGACCTCGGGTCCGGCGTGCGTGTAGAGCACGGCGTCGGACTCCCTCGGGATGGTCGAGCCGTTGGTGTTGCAGACGGCGAGGACCTTGGCGCCCTGCTCGCGGGCGTGCCGCAGCGCCATCAGGGTGTCCATGGTCTCGCCGGACTGGGAGATGGCGATGACCAGGGTGCGCTGGCCGAGGATGGGGTCGCGGTAGCGGAACTCGCTGGCCAGCTCGACCTCGCAGGGGATGCGGGTCCAGTGCTCGATGGCGTATTTGGCGATCAGTCCGGCGTGGAAGGCGGTGCCGCAGGCGATGATGACGATCTTGTCGGCCTCGCGGAGCACGCTGTCGGGGATGCGCACCTCGTCGAGGCGGAGGTGCCCGTCGGCGTCGATCCGGCCGAGGAGGGTGTCGGCGACCGCCTTGGGCTGCTCGGCGATCTCCTTGAGCATGAAGGAGGCGTAGCCGCCCTTCTCGGCGGCGGAGGCGTCCCAGTCGACGGGGTAGGCCCGGACGTCGGCGGGGGCGCCGTCGAAGTCGGTGACGGTGACGCTCTCGCGGGTGAGCTCGACGACCTGGTCCTGGCCGAGCTCGATGGCCGAGCGGGTGTGGGCGATGAAGGCGGAGACGTCGGAGGCGAGGAAGTTCTCGCCCTCGCCGACGCCGACCACGAGGGGCGAGTTGCGGCGGGCGCCGACGACGACGTCCGGCTGGTCGGCGTGGACGGCGACGAGGGTGAACGCCCCGTCGAGCCGCCGGCAGACCAGCCGCATGGACTCGGCGAGGTCGCCGACGGAGGAGAACTCCTCGGCGAGCAGATGGGCCACGACCTCGGTGTCCGTCTGGGACAGCAGGTCGTGGCCCCGCTCGGCAAGCTCCGCGCGCAGGGCGGCGAAGTTCTCGATGATGCCGTTGTGGACGACGGCGACGCGGCCCGCGTTGTCGAGGTGCGGATGCGCGTTGGTGTCGGTGGGGCCGCCGTGGGTGGCCCACCGGGTGTGCCCGAGGCCGGTGGACCCGCTCGGCAGCGGGCGGCCCACCAGCTCCTTCTCCAGGTTGACCAGCTTCCCGGCCTTCTTCGCCGCGGCCAGTCCCCCGTCGGAGAGCACCGCGACTCCGGCCGAGTCGTAGCCGCGGTACTCGAGCCGCTTGAGGCCGGCGATCACCACATCGAGCGCCGACTGTCCGCCGACGTATCCCACGATTCCGCACATGGCGGCAGCCTACGGCGCGACGGCCGCCCGGAGCCGGACTCAGCGCAGCTTGGCCGCCTGCGCGTCGACCACGGCCTTGGGGAGCTCCTTGACCTCGCCCGCGAGGCTGATGGTGCCGAAGCCGGCGAGGTTGTTGCCCTTGCGGAGGACGACGAGCTTGCTGACGAACGGCTCGCCGTCCATGTCGCTGGTGACGGTCCAGGCCAGGGCCTCGTCACCGGCGGTCAGGGTCTCCGGGGCCACCTTGGTGACCTTCGTCTTCTCGCCGCCGGCGTGGAGGGTGAAGCCTGCGGCGCAGTCGGTCCCGGCGGTCTTGAGGGAGGCGAGGGCCTGCTGGGCGCCCTCACCGGCGTACGAACCGAGGGTGACCGTGGTCGTCGGCGCCTTGAGCGCCCCGATGACGTCATCGGGGGACGCGGCCTTCTTCTGCTTGACCTCGACCGCCTGGACCTGCGCGCTGGCGCCGGGGGTGCCGGGCGCGACACCGGACAGGAGCTCGGCGAGCGGCTCGCAGGCGGGCTTGTCGGCGCTGACGTCACCGGGGTTGAGGATGCCCGCGTCCTTGGCCTTCTGCACCTTGTGCGTCTTGAGGTCGGCCTGCGTCACCAGCAGCTTCTCCAGCTCGGCGGCGGTCAGCGCCTTCACGTCGGGCTTGGCGGCGGCGGAGGCGGACGCGTCGGCCTTGCCGGTGTCCTCGGTCTTCTTCTCCTCGCCGCCGCAGGCGGTCAGGAGCAGGGCCAGCGAGGCGGCGGCGGTCGCGGCGGTCACGGTACGTACAGTCATGCGCATGACCGCATGATCAGGGTCCGGGCAGGTGCCCGACAAGCCGATTCCCACGTGACCCAGCCCACGGGCTCCGGGGACCCACGATCGGCCCGCACCCACGACAATGGCGGGGTGATCACTTCGCCGCCACGAAGCCCCAACGGAAACGGCGCCGGCCCCCGACGGGCCGCCGAGCCGACGCCGTACGTCGATCTCACGCGGGCCGAGTGGAGCGCACTGCGCGACAAGACGCCCCTGCCGCTGACCGCCGACGAGGTCGAGCAGCTCCGCGGCCTCGGGGACGTCATCGACCTCGACGAGGTGCGGGACATCTATCTGCCGCTGTCGCGGCTGCTCAACCTGTACGTGCAGGCCACCAGCGGGCTGCGCGGCGCGCTCAACACCTTCCTCGGGGAGCGGGGCGAGCAGCGTGGCACCCCGTTCGTCATAGGGGTGGCCGGCTCGGTCGCCGTCGGCAAGTCGACCGTGGCCCGACTGCTCGAAGCCCTCCTCGCCCGCTGGCCCGAGCACCCGCGGGTGGAGCGCGTGACCACCGACGGGTTCCTCTACCCGATGGAGGAGCTGAAGGCGCGCGGGCTGATGTCCCGCAAGGGCTTCCCCGAGTCCTACGACCGCCGGGCCCTGACCCGCTTCGTCGCGGACGTCAAGGCGGGCAAGGACGAGGTCACCGCGCCCGTCTACTCCCACCTGATCTACGACCGGGTCCCGGACGAGCGGCTCGTCGTGCGCCGCCCCGACATCCTCATCGTGGAGGGCCTGAACGTCCTCCAGCCGGCCCTGCCCGGCAAGGACGGCCGCACCCGGGTCGGTCTGGCCGACTACTTCGACTTCTCCGTGTACGTGGACGCCCGGCCCGAGGACATCGAGGTCTGGTACCTCAACCGCTTCCGCAAGCTGCGCGAGACCGCCTTCCAGGACCCGTCCTCGTACTTCCGGCGCTGGACCCAGGTCTCCGAGGAGGAGGCCCTGGACTACGCCCGCACGATGTGGCGGACCGTCAACAAGGTCAACCTCCTGGAGAACGTGGCCCCGACGCGCGGGCGGGCGACGCTCGTGGTCCGCAAGGGACCGGACCACAAGGTGCAGCGGCTGAGCCTGCGCAAGCTCTGAGCTCCGTAAGCTCGGAGGATGCTGCATCTACGACTGATCGTCCCGCCCGACCGCACCGAGGCGGCCGTCGACCTCATCGAGCGGACGGTCGGCACGACGCACGTGGTGGTGCTGCGGGGCGCCGCCCGCGAGCCGAGCGGTGACCTCGTGCTGTGCGACGTGGCCCGCGAGGCCGGGCAGGAACTCCTGCACGGGATGCGGGAGCTGAAGATCGACCAGGACGGTTCGATCGCCGTCGAGGACATCGATCTGTCGCTGTCGGAGCGGGCCGCGAAGGCCGAGAAGGAGGCGCCCGGAGAGGCCGCGGACGCGGTGATCTGGGAGCAGTTGACCGACGCCACCCACGAGGAGTCGACGCTCAGCGCCACCTACAGCGCCTTCATGATCCTGGCGACGATGATCGCGGCCTGCGGTGTCGTCCTCGACAACGCGATCCTCATCGTGGGCGCGATGGCGGTGGGCCCGGAGTTCGGCCCCCTCGCCGGCGTCTGCACGGGGATCGTGCGGCGCGCCCCGAGGCTGGTGCTGCGCTCGCTGATCGCGCTGCTCGTCGGCTTCGCGGCGGCGATCGCCGCGACGACCGTGTTCAGCCTGTGCATGGACGGGCTCGATCTGTTCAGCCGCGATCTGCTGGACGGCGAGCGCCCCAACACCGGTTTCATCTGGCAGCCGGACCCGTTCTCGTTCGTCGTCGCCCTGCTGGCGGGCGCGGCCGGCACGCTCTCGCTGACCTCGACCAAGTCCGGTGCGCTGATCGGCGTCGCGATCTCGGTGACCACGGTCCCGGCCGCCGCGAACGCGGCCGTGGCCCTCTCCTACGGCGAGTTCGGTCAGATGTGGGGCTCGACCGAGCAGTTGCTGCTCAACCTGCTGGGCATCATCCTCGCCGGCACCGTGACCCTCCTCGCCCAGAAGCTGCTGTGGCGCACCCAGCGCGGCCGGTGGCTGCGGAGCAGGCGCAAGGCGTGAGAACGCCGTCGGCCCCCTTCCGGAGCGGAAGGGGGCCGACGGGTGTCGTCCCACGGGCCGAGGGAGTGTCAGCCGGTCTGGCCGAGCGTCGACTTCACGACGTCGGCGAGCCGCCCGGCCACCGACCGGGCCTGCTCGATGTCGGCCGCCTCGACCATGACCCGCACCAGCGGCTCGGTGCCCGAGGGGCGCAGCAGCACGCGGCCCGTGGAGCCCAGCTCGCGCTCGGCCTCGGCGACGGCGTGGGCCAGCTCGGCGCAGGTGCCGACCCGGCTCTTGTCCACGTCCGGCACGTTGACCAGGACCTGCGGCAGGCGCTCCATGACCGAGGCGAGCTCGGCGAGGGACTTGCCGGTCGCGGCGACCCGGGCGGCCAGCATCAGGCCGGTCAGGGTGCCGTCGCCGGTGGTGGCGTGGTCCAGGACGATGACGTGGCCGGACTGCTCGCCGCCGAGGGCGTAGCCGTGCTCCTTCATCGACTCCAGGACATAGCGGTCGCCGACCGCGGTCTGCACCAGCGAGAGCCCCTCGCGCTCCATCGCCAGCTTGAAGCCGAGGTTCGACATGACGGTGGCGACGACCGTGTCGCCGCGCAGCGTCCCGGCCTCGCGCATGGCGAGGGCCAGCACCGCGAGGATCTGGTCGCCGTCGACCTCCTCGCCCCGGTGGTCCACGGCCAGGCAGCGGTCGGCGTCGCCGTCGTGGGCGATGCCGAAGTCGGCGCCGTGCTCGACGACGGCGGCCTTCAGCAGGTCGAGGTGGGTGGAGCCGCAGCCGTCGTTGATGTTGAGACCGTCGGGCTGGGCGCCGATGGTGACGACCTGGGCGCCGGCCCGGGCGAACGCCTCGGGCGAGACGCGGGCGGCGGCGCCGTGGGCCTCGTCGAGAACGATCTTCAGCCCGTCGAGCCGGTTGGGGAGGACGGCGATCAGATGGGCGACGTACTTGTCGAAGCCCTCGTCGTAGTCGCGGACCCGGCCCACGCCCGCGCCGGTGGGGCGGTCCCAGGGGGCGCCGGTGCGGTGCTCCTCGTAGACGGCCTCGATGCGGTCCTCCAGCTCGTCGGCGAGCTTGTGGCCGCCGCGGGCGAAGAACTTGATCCCGTTGTCGGGCATGGCGTTGTGGGAGGCGGACAGCATCACGCCGAGGTCGGCGCCGAGCGCGCCGGTGAGGTACGCCACGGCCGGGGTCGGCAGCACGCCGACCCGCAGCACGTCCACGCCGGCGCTGGCGAGGCCCGCCACCACGGCGGCCTCCAGGAACTCTCCCGAGGCGCGCGGGTCGCGGCCCACCACGGCGGTCGGCCGATGGCCCTCGAAGGTGCCCGCCTCGGCGAGCACGTGCGCGGCCGCGACCGACAGACCGAGCGCCAGCTCCGCCGTCAGGTCGGCGTTGGCCACGCCGCGTACCCCGTCCGTGCCGAAGAGTCGTCCCACAGGTGTCCTCCATTGCGATCCCCGGACGTCACCAGCGACGCCCGCCACCGGCCCCTGAAAGGGGCGCGCCCCGGCGGCACAGAGAATGTGCCGCCGGGGCGTACCTTACGAACAGACCGAGCAGGCGATTAACGCTTGCTGTACTGCGGGGCCTTGCGGGCCTTCTTGAGACCGGCCTTCTTGCGCTCGACCGCACGGTCGTCGCGGGAGAGGAAGCCGGCCTTCTTCAGCGGGCCGCGGTTGTTCTCCACGTCCGCCTCGTTGAGGGCGCGGGCCACGCCGAGGCGCAGGGCGCCGGCCTGGCCGGAGACGCCGCCACCCGCGATGCGGGCGATGACGTCGTAGCGGTTGTCGAGCTCGAGCACCTTGAAGGGCTCGTTGACTTCCTGCTGGTGCACCTTGTTCGGGAAGTAATCCTCGAGGGTGCGACCGTTGATCTTCCACTTGCCGGTGCCCGGAACGATCCGGACGCGGGCGATGGCGTTCTTGCGACGGCCCAGGCCGGCGGCCGGCTGCGGGTCGCCGAAGCGGGACGCGAGCGACTCGGAGGTGTAGTCGCCCTCGACGATCTCGGTCTCGGTGGTGTACTCCTCGACGCCCTCGAACTCGTCGACGGGGGTCTCGGGGGTGGTCTCGGCCACGATGCTCCTCAGATTTCTTTCGTTCTTAGGGGGTGTGGCCGGAACTACTGCGCGACCTGGGTGATCTCGAACGGGACCGGCTGCTGCGCAGCGTGCGGGTGGTTCTCACCCGCGTAGACCTTCAGCTTCGAGAGCATCTGACGGCCCAGGGAGTTCTTGGGGATCATGCCCTTGATGGCCTTCTCGACGGCCTTCTCGGGGTTCTTGTCCAGCAGCTCGTCGTAACGGACGGAGCGCAGACCACCCGGGTAGCCAGAGTGGCGGTAGGCCATCTTCTGGGTCTTCTTGTTGCCGGACAGGTGGACCTTGTCAGCGTTGATGATGATGACGAAGTCGCCCATGTCCATGTGCGGCGCGTAGACGGGCTTGTGCTTGCCTCGCAGGAGGTTCGCAGCCGTCGTCGCCAGACGACCCAGGACGACGTCCTGAGCGTCGATGATGTGCCACTGGCGAGTCACATCGCCAGGCTTGGGGCTGTACGTACGCACTTCGTAGCCTTCGCTTCTTCAGTGGATGGAGTCCAGACACACCTGAAGCGATCATGCAGCTGGGGCCCACACTGCCGGGACGCCGCCCGTATGCGAGCCACTGGTAACTGCTCCAGGGAACCTGCGTAGGGCCCCTTCGCGTGAGAACGACGAAGCCAATACGCATAACAAACGGCTACGGTACCCGCGCCACCCCCGGCGGGTCAAAACGCCGGAAGGCCCCAGCTCACCGCCAGCTCACCGCGCCCGCTCCACCCGCCGCTCGTCCCAGACCGGCTCGCTCGTCTCCCGGACCACGCCGTCCGAGCCGAAGACGAGGTAGCGGTCGAAGCTCTTCGCGAACCAGCGGTCGTGGGTCACGGCGAGGACCGTGCCCTCGTAGGACTCCAGGCCGTCCTGGAGGGCCTCCGCCGACTCCAGGTCCAGGTTGTCCGTCGGCTCGTCCAGGAGGAGGGCCGTCGTGCCGGCCAGCTCCAGGAGCAGGATCTGGAAGCGGGCCTGCTGGCCGCCGGAGAGCTTCTCGAAGGGCTGGTCGCCTTGGCGCTCCAGCTCGTAGCGCCGCAGCACCGACATCGCCCCGCCCCGGTCCTTGGCGTGCTCGGTCCACAGGATGTCGACCAGCGTGCGGCCGAAGAGCTCGGGATGGGCGTGGGTCTGCGCGAAGTGGCCCGGCACCACCCGGGCGCCCAGCTTCCACGTGCCCGTGTGGGCCACGCTCTCGTCGCCGGCCAGCAGCCGCAGGAAGTGCGACTTCCCGGAGCCGTTCGAGCCGAGGACGGCGACCCGCTCCCCGTAGAAGATCTCCAGGGAGAACGGCTTCATCAGGCCGGTGAGCTCCAGGTTCTCCACGGTGACCGCCCGCACCCCGGTCCGGCCGCCGCGCAGCCGCATCCGGATGTCCTGCTCGCGCGGCGGCTCCGGCGGCGGGCCGGCCTCCTCGAACTTCCGCAGCCGGGTCTGCGCCGCCGCGTACCGGGAGGCCATCTCATGGCTGACCGCCGCCGCCTGCCGCAGCGTGACCACCAGCTTCTTGAGCTGGGCGTGCTTCTCCTCCCAGCGCCGCTTCAGCTCCTCGAAGCGGGCGAACCGCTCCCGCCGCGCCTCGTGGAAGGTGTCGAAGCCCCCGCCGTGCACCCACACGTCCGAGCCGGCCGGACCCGGCTCCACGGCCACGATCTTCTGCGCCGCCCGGGCGAGCAGCTCCCGGTCGTGGGAGATGAACAGCACCGTCTTGCGGGTCTCCCGCAGCCGCTCCTCCAGCCACCGCTTGCCCGGCACGTCCAGATAGTTGTCCGGCTCGTCGAGCAGCAGCACCTCGTCGTTCCCGCGCAGCAGGTACTCCAGGACCAGCCGCTTCTGCTCGCCGCCGCTGAGCGTGCGCACCTGCCGGAACTGCGCCTTGTCGTACGGCACGCCCATCGCGGCCGTCGTGCACATGTCCCACAGGGTCTCGAACTCGTACCCCTGCACCTCGGCCCAGTCGCTCAGCGCCTGCGCGTACGCCATCTGCGCGGCCTCGTCGTCGACCGTCATGATCCGGTGCTCGGCCTCGTCGACCGCCTGCGCGGCCGCGCGGATGCGGTCGGGGGCGACCGAGACCAGCAGGTCGCGGACGGTGGACTCGTCCCGCACGGAGCCCACGAACTGCGGCATCACGCCGAGACCGCCGCTGACGGTGACGGTGCCGCCGTGCGGCTGGAGCTCCCCCGAGATCAGCCGGAGCAGGGTCGTCTTGCCCGCCCCGTTCGCGCCGACCAGGGCGACGACGGCGCCCTCGCCGACCCGGAAGGAGGCGTCGCCCAGGAGCACCCTCCCGTCGGGCAGGTAGTACTCGAGGTGCGCGGCTTCGACATGTCCCATGCGGGGCATTGTCGCCGCCGCCGGCCCCGGATCCCAAGCGGATTAGGATGCGCGGCATGAGCTTTGGGGGACCGCAGCCGGGCGGCGAGCAGCAGGGACAGCAGGGGTACGGGTACGGCTACCCGCAGCAGCCGCAGCAGCCGTACGGGTACGGGTACCCGCCGCAGCAGCAGCCGCCGTACGGGCAGCCGCCGAGCGGCCCGCAGCCGGACCCCTTCCCGGGCGCCCAGGCCGCCCACACCCCCGACTGGAGCGCCCTGGCCGCGGCCTCCGAGGCCCGCGGCAGGCGCAAGCGCCGGCTGATGATCGTCGGCGCGGCCGTCGCCGCGGTGGCCGTCGGCGCGGTCGTCGCCACCGCCGTCGTCGCCACCAACAAGAACAACGACCAGGCCAAGAACGGCGGCGGCGCCACCCCGACCGGCTCGGCCGCCCCCACCGACACCGTCGAACCGGCCCCCACGTTCTCCTCCGTCGCCCCGCTGCCGCCGCCCGACCCGATGGACTTCATCTCCGACGCGAAGAAGGACAAGGCGCCGCTGAGCCCTGAGGGCCTCTTCCCGGGCCAGAAGCTGACCATGAACGACCGCGTCTACAAGAAGGGCGCGACCTCCTCCACGACCAACTGCGCGGCGGTCACCCAGGGCGGCCTCGGCCCGGTCCTGAAGAACAACGGCTGCACGCGCGTGATCCGCGCCACCTACGTGAAGGACGGCGTCGCCGTCACCGTCGGCGTCGCCGTCTTCCCCACCGACGAGCAGGCCACGAAGGCGAAGCAGCAGGCGAGCGGCGGCATCGCCCCGCTCGTGGGCGCGGGCGTCGGCGACTTCTGCCACAAGACGGTCTGCCTGCGGCGCACCAACTCGATCGGCCGCTACGTCTACCTGACCCAGACCGGCTTCACCAACGGCAAGAAGGCCACCACCGCCGACAAGCCGGTCTTCCAGACCGCCGACGACCTGGGCACCTTCGCCTTCAACCAGCTCTACGCCCGCGGCCGCGCCCAGGCATCAGCAGCAGCCGGTGCTCCCGGGGAGTGACCGCTTGTTGCGGGCCTCGCGGCTGCGGGCGGCGAGCTGGTCGTCGGCCGGGTAGCCGACCTCCTCGAGGGTGAGGCCGTGCGGGCGGACGACGTGGACGGCCGAGTCGCGGACGCCCGCGGCCAGCACCTTGCCCGGCCACTCCACCGGGCGGTGGCCGTCGCCGACGAACAGCAGGGCGCCCACCAGGGAGCGGACCATGTTGTGGCAGAAGGCGTCGGCCTTGACCGTGGCCTCCAAGATGCCGTCGGGGCGGCGCTGCCAGCGCAGCTCCTGGAGGGTGCGGATGGTGGTGGCGCCGTCGCGCTTCTTGCAGTACGCGGCGAAGTCGTGCTCGCCGACCAGCCGCTCGGCGGCGGCGTTCATGGCGTCCATGTCGAGGGCCCAGTCGTGCCACAGGACGTGTCCGCGCAGCAGCGGGTCGACCCCGCCGGGGTGATCGGTGACCCGGTAGGCGTAACGGCGCCAGATCGCCGAGAAACGGGCGTTGAAACCCGCCGGGGCCTCCGCCACGCTCCACACCCGGACGTCGTGCGACAGGCGCCCCGCGAGCCGCCTGAGCAGCTTCTCGCGGTGCTCCTCCCACAGCGTGACCGGCAGGTCGACGTGGGCGACCTGGCCGCGGGCGTGCACCCCGGCGTCGGTGCGGCCGGCGACGGTCAGCTCGTAGGTCTCCTGGGAGCGGGTGACGGTCCGCAGGGCGTCCTCGATCTCGCCCTGGACGGTCCGCTGCCCGCGGGCCTGCTTGGCCCAGCCGGAGAAGTCCTTGCCGTCGTACGACAGGTCGAGCCGTACCCGTACGAACCCGGGCCGCACGTCGTCACGCTGGTCAGTCACGCCGTAAATCCTCTCAAACACACGGGAACGGGCCCGCACCCCGGAGGGTGCGGGCCCGCACACGAGACGGGAACGTCAGAACGCTCAGGCGTCCTGCGCGTCCTCGGCCTTGGTCTCCTCGGCCTTGGGGGCCTCGTCGGCCTCCTTGACGGCGCGCTTGGTGGCGGCCTCGGCCTCGGCGACGGTCGCCTTCTTGGCAATCTCGCCCTCGACCAGCTCGATCACGGCCATCGGGGCGTTGTCGCCACGACGGTTGCCGATCTTGGTGATGCGGGTGTAGCCACCCGGGCGCTCGGAGTAGCGCGGGGCGATCTCGGTGAAGAGCGTGTGGACGACGCCCTTGTCCGTGATCGTCTGCAGCACCAGGCGACGGTTGTGGATGTCGCCCTTCTTCGCCTTGGTGATCAGGCGCTCGGCGACCGGACGCAGGCGGCGGGCCTTAGCCTCGGTCGTCGTGATGCGGCCGTGCTCGAAGAGCGACTTCGCCAGGTTGGCGAGGAGCAGCTTCTCGTGCGCGGCGGAGCCGCCGAGGCGGGCGCCCTTGGTGGGACGCGGCATGGTGTTTCTCCTTGAGATCTGCACCGGCCGTATCAGGTACCGGTGTCAGGGCCCCGCAGGCGGATGCCTACGGGCAGCTATCAATCAGTACTGCGCGGGTCAGTACTGCTCGGTCTCGACGAAGCCCGCGTCCGCGTCGTCGTCGGCGCCGAAGGCGTCGGCGGCGGCGGTCGGGTCGAATCCGGGCGGGCTGTCCTTGAGGGCCAGGCCCATGCCGGCCAGCTTCGCCTTGACCTCGTCGATCGACTTCGCACCGAAGTTGCGGATGTCGAGCAGGTCGGCCTCGGAACGCGCCACGAGCTCACCCACGGAGTGGATGCCCTCGCGCTTGAGGCAGTTGTACGACCGAACGGTGAGCTCGAGCTCCTCGATCGGCAGCGCCAGGTCGGCGGCCAGGGCGGCGTCCGTCGGGGACGGGCCCATGTCGATGCCCTCGGCGTCGATGTTGAGCTCGCGGGCCAGACCGAACAGCTCGACCAGGGTCTTGCCGGCGGACGCCATGGCGTCGCGCGGGCGCATGGCCTGCTTGGTCTCGACGTCGACGATCAGCTTGTCGAAGTCGGTGCGCTGCTCGACTCGGGTCGCCTCGACCTTGTAGGTGACCTTGAGGACCGGCGAGTAGATGGAGTCGACCGGGATGCGGCCGATCTCCTGGCCGACCTGCTTGTTCTGCACGGCGGAGACGTAGCCGCGACCGCGCTCGACGGTCAGCTCCATCTCCAGCTTGCCCTTGCCGTTGAGCGTGGCGAGGACGAGGTCGGGGTTGTGCACCTCGACACCGGCCGGCGGGGCGATGTCCGCGGCGGTGACCAGACCCGGGCCCTGCTTGCGCAGGTACATCACGACCGGCTCGTCGTGCTCCGAGGAGACGACCAACTGCTTGATGTTCAGGATGAGGTCGGTGACGTCCTCCTTGACGCCCGGCACGGTGGTGAACTCGTGCAGGACACCGTCGATGCGGATGCTGGTGACAGCAGCGCCGGGGATCGACGAGAGGAGGGTACGGCGGAGGCTGTTGCCGAGGGTGTAGCCGAAGCCCGGCTCCAGCGGCTCGATGACGAACCGGGAGCGGAACTCGTCGACGACCTCTTCGGTCAGCGAGGGACGCTGAGCGATCAGCATGTCTGTGATTCCTTCAGTCGTGGACGCCCGCTATTTGACGTCCTCGGATGGTGCAAGGGTACGGGCGGCACGCCTCCGAAGAGCCGTACCGCCCGGGAAACCCTGCGTGACGCCGTGCGTCAGACGCGGCGGCGCTTCGGCGGACGGCAGCCGTTGTGCGGGGTGGGGGTGACGTCCTGGATCGAGCCGACCTCGAGGCCGGTGGCCTGGAGGGAGCGGATCGCGGTCTCACGGCCGGAGCCGGGACCCTTGACGAAGACGTCGACCTTGCGCATGCCGTGCTCCTGCGCGCGGCGGGCGGCCGACTCGGCGGCCATCTGCGCGGCGAAGGGGGTGGACTTGCGCGAGCCCTTGAAGCCGACGTGGCCGGCGGAGGCCCAGGAGATCACGTTGCCCGAGGGGTCCGTGATCGAGACGATCGTGTTGTTGAACGTGCTCTTGATGTGCGCGTGGCCGTGAGCGACGTTCTTCTTTTCCTTGCGGCGCACCTTCTTGACGGCGCCCTGACGTCCCTTGGGGGGCATCTATTTCTCCTACGGGAGGTGGTCGGTCCTACAGCGAAGACCGTGGACAGGTGTCCGCTGTGGACTACTTCTTGCCCGGCTTCTTCTTGCCGGCGATGGCGCGACGCGGGCCCTTGCGGGTACGAGCGTTCGTGCTGGTGCGCTGACCGCGGACGGGCAGGCCACGACGGTGACGCAGACCCTGGTAGCAGCCGATCTCGACCTTGCGGCGGATGTCGGCGGCGATCTCGCGGCGGAGGTCACCCTCGGTCTGGAGGTTGGCGTCCACGTACTCGCGGATCTTGACGAGGTCTTCCTCGCCGAGGTCGCGGACACGGGTGGACGGGTTCACGCCGGTGGCGGCGAGGATCTCCTCGGACCGGGTGCGCCCGATACCGAAGACGTAGGTGAGTGCGACCACCACACGCTTGTCACGCGGGATGTCAACACCGGAAACGCGTGCCATTCAATGGCTCCTGTGTTCTCGGGGGTCTGCCGCAGAACCGCTCCCGACCGCCGTACGAGGTACGAATCGGGTCCCCGGCCCCCGCCGGAGGTGTCGCCGACCCTGTCTGGGCTGGGCGGGCTCTGCGTATGTACGTATTGCTGTGCGTCGCGCGAAGAAACTGCGAGATGCAGGTAGGTCGGCGTGCGTCAGCCCTGGCGCTGCTTGTGGCGCAGGTTGTCGCAGATGACCATGACCCGGCCGTGGCGGCGGATCACCTTGCACTTGTCGCAGATCTTCTTGACGCTCGGCTTGACCTTCATGGGATGTGAGGTTCTCCGGGTCAGTGCCACCACCCGCGCGCGGAGGCGGGGTGCGGGCAAGATCTACTTGTACCGGTAGACGATCCGGCCACGCGTCAGGTCGTACGGAGACAGCTCCACGACGACCCGGTCGTCCGGAAGGATACGGATGTAGTGCATCCGCATCTTGCCGGAGATGTGCGCGAGGACCTTGTGACCGTTCTGGAGCTCCACCTTGAACATGGCGTTCGGGAGGGACTCGATCACGGTGCCCTCGATTTCGATGGCACCTTGCTTCTTGGCCACGCTTCGCCTTTCGAATCGGCTACCTTGATCGACTCTCGCCGCCGCATGCGGACACACGGGTACACGAGAGCCGACGCATCAGTCTACGTCAGGCCCCTGGAAAAGACGAATCCGATGAGCCTGCCCAACGGGGGAGATCGTTACGCCGCCGGGGCACCCCCGCTAGCCCAGCGGGTCCGGCGCCGCCTCGATGCCCAGTTCGGCCAGCTTCGCCTTGCCGCCGTCGACCGCAGTGAGGACCAGGGGGCCCTGCTCGGTCAGGGCGACGCTGTGCTCCCAGTGGGAGGACCAGGTGCCGTCGGTCGTGATGACGGTCCAGTCGTCGGCGAGGACCTCGGTCCTCGGGGTGCCCAGGGAGACCATGGGCTCGATGGCCAGGCAGAAGCCGGGGACCAGCTTCGGGCCCTTGCCGCGCTTGCGGGAGACGTAGTTCAGCAGGTGCGGGTCCATGTGCATCTCGGTGCCGATGCCGTGGCCGCCGTAGTCCTCGATGATCCCGTAGCGGCCCAGGCTGTGGTCACCGACCGCCGGGCGCGGCTGGCGCTTGATGTACGTCTCGATCGCCTTCGAGATGTCGACCAGCCGGTTGCCGAGCTTCATCGCCGCGATGCCGGCCCACATCGACTCCTCCGTCACCCGCGACAGCTCGATCAGCTCCGGCGCGTGGCCGGTGCCCACGAAGGCCGTGTACGCGGCGTCGCCGTGCCAGCCGTCGACGATCGCGCCGCAGTCGATGGAGATGATGTCGCCGTCCTTGAGGACGGTCTTCTCGTCCGGGATGCCGTGGACGACGACCTCGTTCACCGAGGTGCAGATGGTGGCGGGGAAACCGCCGTACCCGAGGAAGTTCGACTTCGCGCCGTGGTCGGCGATCACCTTGCGGGCGACCTCGTCCAGGTCCCGGGTGGTCGCGCCGGGCACCGCCGCCTCGCGGGTCGCCGCGTGGATGGCCGCGACGACCAGCCCCGCCTCGCGCATCTTCGCGATCTGCTCGGGGGTCTTGATCTGCACCATCGTGGCGGGGGCCTTTCCTTGCGCGTAAGGGGTCGGAAACAACGATACGGCCGCGGCGCCCTCCCGGGCACCGCGGCCGTATCGCACAAGCCGTGGGTTACTTCTTCAGCGCGTCCATCGCCCGCGCCGTGACCTCGTCCACCTTGCCGAGCGCCGAGATCGTCACGACCAGGTTCTGCGCCCGGTAGTAGTCGATGATCGGCTCCGTCTGCGTGTGGTAGACCTCCAGGCGCCGGCGGACGGTCTCCTCGGAGTCGTCGTCGCGCTGGAACAGCTCGCCGCCGCAGACGTCGCAGACGCCCTCGGTCTTCGGAGCGTTGTACGTCACGTGGAACACGTGCGAGGAGTCGTTACGGCAGATGCGGCGACCCGCGATCCGCTTCACGACCTCGTCCTCGGGGACCTCCAGGTCCAGAACCGCGTCCAGTTGCATGTCCTCCGCCTTGAGGACCACATCCAGAGCCTCGGCCTGGGCCACGTTGCGCGGGAACCCGTCGAGCAGGAAGCCGCCTGCGGCATCGTCCTGCTCCATGCGGTCCTTGGCCATCCCGATGGTGACCTCGTCCGGTACGAGGTCCCCGGCGTCCATGAACGCCTTCGCCTTGCGCCCCAGCTCCGTGCCCTTGGAGATGTTGGCACGGAACAGGTCGCCCGTGGAGATGTGCGGGATGTCCAGGTTCTTGGCAAGGAACGCGGCCTGCGTTCCCTTGCCGGCCCCGGGCGGTCCGACGAGGACGATTCGCATCAGCGGAGGAACCCTTCGTAATTGCGCTGCTGGAGCTGGCTCTCGATCTGCTTCACGGTCTCGAGCCCGACACCCACGATGATGAGGATGCTCGTCCCGCCGAACGGGAAGTTGGCATTGGCACCGCCGAAGCCTGCCAACGCCATCGTCGGCACAAGAGCGATCAGACCCAGATACAGCGAGCCCGGCCAAGTGATCCGGTTGAGCACGAAGCTCAGGTACTCGGCAGTAGGTCGACCAGCCCGGATACCCGGGATGAAGCCACCATACTTCTTCATGTTGTCGGCGACTTCCTCGGGGTTGAACGAGATCGCCACGTAGAAGAAGGCGAAGAACACGATCAGAAGGAAGTACGTGGCGATGTAGTAGGGGTGGTCACCCTTGACGAAGTGGGCTTCGATCCAGGTCTTCCAGCCCGAGGTGCTGTTCGAGAACTGCGAGACCAGCGCCGGGATGTAGAGCAGCGACGACGCGAAGATGACAGGAATCACACCTGCCTGGTTCACCTTCAACGGGATGTAAGTGGACGTACCGCCGTACGATCTGCGGCCGATCATCCGCTTCGCGTACTGCACCGGGATGCGGCGCTGGGCCTGCTCGACGAAGACGACGAGGGCGACCATGACGAAGCCGATGAGGATGACGGTGCCGAACTCGATCCAGCCCTTGGCGAGCTTGCCGCTCTCCTTGATGGCCCACAGGGCGCCGGGGAAGCCGGCGGCGATCGAGATGAACATGAGGATCGACATGCCCTGGCCGATGCCGCGGTCGGTGATGAGCTCACCGAGCCACATGGTGACGGCGGTGCCCGCGGTCATGGTGATGACCATGGTGACGGTGACGAAGATCGACTGGTCCGGGACGACCTGGTTCGCGACCGTGCAGCCGCTGAAGAGCGCGCCGGTGCGGGCGGTGGCGACGAGGCCGGTGCCCTGGAGGATGGCGAGGGCGACCGTCAGATAACGCGTGTACTGCGTGATCTTGGCGGTGCCGGACTGCCCCTCCTTCTTGAGGGCTTCCAGGCGGGGGATCACGACGGTCAGCAGCTGCAGGATGATGCTCGCCGTGATGTACGGCATGATGCCGAGCGCGAAGATGGTGATCTGGAGCAGCGCCCCGCCACTGAACATGTTGACCAGGCCGAACAGGCTGTTGTTGCCCTGGCTCGCCTGATCCACACACTGCTGGACGGCCTCGTAGCTGACACCGGGGACGGGGATGTGTGCCCCGAGCCGGTACAGCACGATGATGCCGAGCGTGAAGAGCAGCTTCTTGCGCAGGTCGGGCGTCTTGAACGCCCGGGCGAACGCGGTGAGCACGGTGCCTCCTGCGACCCCCGCGCACGTGCGTCAGAGGTGACGGTCTTGAGGTTCGACGATGAGAGTTGCCTGCCTCGAGCACCCGCGGGCATACCGCACGCACTCTAGACAGTGGACGCCACCTTACCGGCGACCATGGCCCCCTAGGAACGACCAACCGGGGATGCCCCTTTTGGGAGGCATCCCCGGTGGGATGTTCAGGCCATCGAGTCGTCTCAGACGAGCTCGGTGACGGTGCCGCCGGCGGCGGCGATCTTCTCCTTGGCGGAGCCGGAGACGGCGTCGACCGTCACCTGCAGCGCCACGGAGATCTCGCCCTGGCCGAGGACCTTGACGAGCTGGTTCTTGCGCACCGCACCCTTGGCGACCAGGTCGGCCACCGTGACCTCGCCACCCTGCGGGTAGAGCGCGGCCAGCTTGTCCAGGTTCACGACCTGGTACTCGGTGCGGAAGGGGTTCTTGAAGCCCTTCAGCTTCGGGAGACGCATGTGGAGGGGCATCTGCCCACCCTCGAAGCGCTCCGGAACCTGGTAGCGGGCCTTCGTGCCCTTCGTACCACGACCGGCCGTCTTACCCTTCGACGCCTCACCACGACCCACACGGGTCTTGGCGGTCTTGGCGCCCGGGGCGGGACGGAGGTTGTGGACCTTCAGCGGGTTGTTCTCCGCCATGTCAGTCGACCTCCTCGACCGTCACGAGGTGGCGGACGGTGTGCACCATTCCGCGGAACTCGGGGCGGTCCTCCTTGACGACCACGTCGTTCAGGCGCTTGAGCCCGAGCGAACGCAGCGTGTCGCGGTGGTTCTGCTTGCTGCCGATGTACGACTTCGTCTGCGTGATCTTGAGGCGAGCCATTACGCACCCGCCCCGGCACGCGCACGGAGCAGAGCCGCGGGAGCGACGTCCTCGAGGGGCAGACCGCGGCGGGCCGCGATCTCCTCGGGACGCTGCAGGCCCTTGAGGGCCTCCACGGTCGCGTGCACGATGTTGATCGCGTTGTCGGAGCCGAGCGACTTCGACAGGATGTCGTGAACGCCGGCGCACTCGAGCACGGCGCGCACCGGGCCACCGGCGATAACACCGGTACCGGGGGAAGCCGGCTTGAGCAGGACGACGCCCGCGGCCTTCTCACCCTGGATCGGGTGCGGGATGGTGCCCTGGATACGGGGGACCTTGAAGAAGTGCTTCTTGGCCTCCTCCACACCCTTGGCGATGGCGGCCGGCACCTCCTTGGCCTTGCCGTAACCGACACCCACGGTGCCGTCACCGTCGCCCACCACGACCAGCGCGGTGAAGCTGAAACGACGACCACCCTTGACAACCTTGGCGACGCGGTTGATCGCGACTACGCGCTCAACGTACGCGGTCTTCTCGGCGGCGGCAGCGCCACCGTCGCGGCCCTTCCGGTCCCGCCGCTCGCCGCCACCGGCACCGCTTCCGCGGCGCTGGGGTCCAGCCATTGGAATACCTCTCTCTGTTACGTCCGTTAGTCCCGGAACCGGGGCTTAGAACTTCAGCCCGGCTTCGCGGGCGGCGTCAGCCAGAGCGGCAATGCGCCCGGCGTACCTGTTGCCACCACGGTCGAACACGACGGCCTCGACGCCGGCGGCCTTGGCGCGCTCGGCGACCAGGGCGCCGACCTGCTTGGCCTGCGCGGACTTGTCGCCCTCGCCACCGCGGATCGAAGCGTCCAGGTGGGACGCCGACGCCAGGGTGTGGCCCTTCAGGTCGTCGATGACCTGCGCGGTGATACCGCGGTTGGAACGCGTCACGACGAGGCGCGGACGCTCCGCCGTACCCGACACGCTCTTACGGATGCGCAGGTGACGGCGCGCCTTGGCAGCGCGCTTGTAAGCGTCGCCCTTGGCGATCTTCACACCGTATGCCATGGCTTACTTACCAGCCTTTCCGACCTTGCGGCGGATGACCTCGCCCGCGTACTTCACGCCCTTGGCCTTGTACGGGTCGGGCTTGCGAAGCTTGCGGATGTTCGCGGCGACCTCGCCGACCTTCTGCTTGTCGATGCCCTCGACCGAGAACTTGGTCGGCGACTCGACCTTGAAGGAGATCCCCTCGGGGGCCTCCACCAGGATCGGGTGGCTGTAGCCGAGCTGGAACTCCAGGTTGGAGCCCTTCGCGGCCACGCGGTAACCGACACCGCTGATCTCGAGCGCCTTCGTGTACCCCTGGGTCACACCGGTGATCATGTTGGCCACCAGCGTGCGGGACAGGCCGTGAAGGGCCTTGTTCTGACGCTCGTCGTTGGGGCGGGTGACGTTCAGAACGCCGTCCTCACCCTTGACGATCTCGATCGGCGCGGCGACGGTGTGGGTCAGGGTGCCCTTGGAACCCTTGACCGTGACCGTGCGGCCCTCGATGGTGACGTCCACGCCGGCGGGAACCGTGATGGGGAGCTTGCCGATACGCGACATTGGCTTTTCCTCCGTTCCCGACTACCAGACGTAGGCGAGGACTTCCCCACCCACGCCCTTCTTCTGAGCCTGCTGGCCGGTCAGGAGACCGTGGGACGTGGAGATGATCGCCACGCCCAGGCCGCCGAGGACCTTCGGCAGGTTGGTGGACTTCGCGTAAACCCGGAGGCCCGGCTTCGAGATCCGCTTGATGCCCGCGATGGAGCGCTCACGGTTCGGACCGAACTTGAGGTCGAGCACGAGGTTCTTGCCGACCTCGGCGTCCTCGACCTTCCAGCCCGTGATGAAGCCCTCCTGCTGGAGGATTTCCGCGATGTGAGACTTGATCTTGCTGTGCGGCATCGTCACGGAGTCGTGGTACGCCGAGTTCGCGTTACGCAGACGCGTGAGCATGTCTGCGATCGGATCAGTCATGGTCATGAATTGGCCTTCGGCCTCTCTCGCCGGGGTTTCCTGGTGCACCATCCCTCTCCCCGATCCGAGACGGGGCGGGTGCGGTGCGGTGGACCTACGGCGTAGTAAGTCGTACGGGCGGCGGACGCCCAACCCCACAAGCCTAAGCCATGCGGGGGTGGGCCTCCGCCAACCCTCTGCTTACCGAGAGACTCCTGTGGTTCCCTGACGCCCTACGGGCGAGGGGGAATTACCAGGAGCTCTTGGTCACGCCCGGCAGCTCGCCACGGTGAGCCATCTCACGAAGGCACACGCGGCAGAGGCCGAACTTGCGGTACACGGAGTGGGGGCGACCGCAGCGCTGGCAGCGGGTGTACGCACGCACACCGAACTTGGGCTTGCGGGCAGCCTTCGCGATGAGAGCCTTCTTCGCCATCTCGCTTACGCCTCCTTGAACGGGAAGCCGAGGTGACGCAGAAGGGCACGGCCCTCGTCGTCGTTGGTCGCCGTGGTGACCACGGTGATGTCCATACCCCGGACGCGGTCGATCTTGTCCTGGTCGATCTCGTGGAACATGACCTGCTCCGTGAGACCGAAGGTGTAGTTGCCACGGCCGTCGAACTGCTTCGGGGACAGGCCGCGGAAGTCGCGGATGCGCGGCAGCGCGAGCGACAGGGTGCGGTCCAGGAACTCCCACATGCGGTCGCCACGGAGCGTGACGTGGGCACCGATCGGCTGACCCTCGCGCAGCTTGAACTGCGCGATGGACTTGCGGGCCTTGGTGACGGCCGGCTTCTGACCGGTGATCGTGGTGAGGTCGCGGATCGCGCCCTCGATCAGCTTCGAGTCACGGGCGGCGTCGCCGACACCCATGTTGACCACGATCTTCACGAGGCCGGGGATCTGCATGACGTTCTCGTACTTGAACTCGTCACGCAGCTTGCCCGCGATCTCCTCGCGGTACTTCGTCTTGAGACGCGGAGTGGTGGTAGCCATCAGATGTCCTCACCCGTCCGCTTGGCAACGCGGATCTTGTTGCCCTCGTCGTCGAAGCGGTAACCGACACGCGTGACGACCTTCTTGCCGTCCTTCTCCACGACCAACTGGACGTTGGAGACGTGGACCGGGGCCTCGGTGGTCACGATGCCGCCGGCCTGGTTCGGGCCGGCCTTGGTGTGCTTCTTGACCCGGTTGACACCCTCGACGAGGACGCGGGACTCGGCGGGGAAGGCCGCGATGACCTTGCCCTGCTTGCCCTTGTCCTTGCCGGTGATGACCTGGACCAGGTCGCCCTTCTTGATCTTCATGCTTACAGCACCTCCGGCGCGAGCGAGATGATCTTCATGAACTTCTTCTCGCGCAGCTCACGGCCGACGGGGCCGAAGATACGGGTGCCGCGAGGGTCGCCGTCGTTCTTCAGAATGACGGCGGCGTTCTCGTCGAAGCGGATGTACGAGCCGTCCTGGCGGCGGCGCTCCTTGACGGTGCGAACGATGACCGCCTTGACGACGTCACCCTTCTTCACGTTGCCACCGGGGATCGCGTCCTTGACGGTGGCGACGATGACGTCACCGATGCCCGCGTAGCGGCGACCCGAGCCACCGAGCACACGGATGCAAAGGATTTCCTTCGCACCAGTGTTGTCGGCGACGCGAAGTCGCGACTCCTGCTGGATCACGTCTATCTCCTGATTGTCTGCCGGTTCCCGGCGGGGGCCTCATTCGCATGAGGCCCCACGCCGAGCCTGGCGGAACTGTTCCTAGGGGGTCCCCCTAGGAGGGATTACTTGGCCTTCTCGAGGATCTCGACGACGCGCCAGTGCTTCGTGGCGGACAGCTTCCGGGTCTCCATGAGGAGGACGCGGTCGCCGACGCCGGCCTGGTTCTGCTCGTCGTGAGCCTTGAGCTTGTTCGTACGGCGGATGACCTTGCCGTACAGCGCGTGCTTGACGCGGTCCTCGACAGCGACGACGACGGTCTTGTCCATCTTGTCGCTGACGACGAGGCCCTCACGGACCTTGCGGGCGTTGCGCTCGGTCTTCTCAGTCACGTTGTTCTCGCTCATCAGGCGTTCTCCACCGTCTCGATGCCCAGCTCGCGCTCACGCATCAGGGTGTAGATCCGGGCGATGTCCTTACGGACGGACTTGAGCCGACCGTGGTTCTCGAGCTGGCCCGTCGCCGCCTGGAAGCGGAGGTTGAACAGCTCTTCCTTGGCCTCGCGGAGCTTGGCGACAAGCTCCTCGTTGCCCAGCTCGCGCAGCTCGGACGCCTTGGTACCGGCCGACATCACAGCTCACCTGCCTCGCGCTTAACGATCTTGCACTTCATCGGCAGCTTGTGAGCCGCTCGAGTCAGGGCCTCACGCGCGATCTTCTCGTTCGGGTAGGACAGCTCGAACATCACCCGACCGGGCTTGACGTTCGCGATCCACCACTCCGGAGAACCCTTACCGGAACCCATGCGGGTCTCGGCAGGCTTCTTCGTGAGCGGGCGGTCCGGGTAGATGTTGATCCAGACCTTGCCGCCACGCTTGATGTGGCGGGTCATCGCGATACGCGCGGCCTCGATCTGGCGGTTGGTCACGTAGGCCGGGGTGAGGGCCTGAATGCCGTACTCGCCGAACGCAACCTGCGTGCCACCCTTGGACATACCGTTGCGCTTCGGGTGGTGCTGCTTGCGGTGCTTGACCCTACGGGGGATCAGCATTTCGGTCAGGCCTCCGTTCCGGTGCTCTCAGCAGCCGGAGCGGCGGCGGGAGCGTCGGCCTTGGGGGCCTCGGCAGCCGGAGCCTGCTGCGGCTTGCGACCGCGACCGCCACGCTCGCCACCGCGGCCACCACGGCCGGCCGGGCGGTCAGCGCCACCACGGGCCGGGCGGTTGCCGGCGCGGGCAGCGGCGTTCTCGGCGCGGACCTCGGCGATGTTCTTGACGTCGCCCTTGTAGATCCAGACCTTCACGCCGATGCGGCCGAAGGTCGTCTTGGCCTCGAAGAAGCCGTACTCGACGTTCGCGCGGAGCGTGTGCAGCGGCACACGACCCTCGCGGTAGAACTCCGAGCGGGACATCTCGGCGCCGCCGAGACGGCCACCACACTGGATCTTGATGCCCTTGGCGCCGGCCTTCATGGCGGACTGCATGCTCTTGCGCATGGCCCGACGGAAGGAGACGCGCGAGGAAAGCTGCTCGGCGACGGCCTGGGCCACCAACTGAGCGTCGACCTCGGGGTTCTTGACCTCGAGGATGTTGAGCTGGACCTGCTTGCCGGTCAGCTTCTCGAGCTGGCCGCGGATCTTGTCGGCCTCGGCGCCACGGCGACCGATGACAATGCCCGGGCGAGCGGTGTGGATGTCCACGCGGACACGGTCACGGGTGCGCTCGATCTCCACCTTCGAGATGCCGGCGCGCTCCATGCCGGACGTCAGCATCCGACGGATGGCGACGTCTTCCTTGACGTAGTCCTTGTACAGCTTGTCGGCGTACCACCGGGACTTGAAGTCCGTGGTGATGCCGAGCCGGAACCCGTGCGGGTTTACCTTCTGGCCCATTACCGGGTTCCTTCCTTGCTGCTGACGACCACGGTGATGTGGCTGGTCCGCTTGCGGATCCGGTAGGCACGGCCCTGAGCACGCGGACGGAACCGCTTCAGGGTCGGGCCCTCGTCGACGTACGCCTCGCTGATGAACAGCGAAGAGGCGTCCGTGTGGTCGTAGTTGTGCGCGGCGTTGGCGATGGCGCTGTCGAGCACCTTGCCGACCGGCACGGAGGCGGCCTGCGGGGCGAATCGCAGGACGGCCTGGGCCTCCGTGGCGTCCATGCCACGGATGAGGTCCACCACGCGGCGGGCCTTCATGGGCGTGACGCGGATGTACCGCGCCTGGGCCCTGGCTTCCATGGTTGTCCTTCCAGTTACTTACGTGTCTGTTGCGATCCGCGCCTTAGCGGCGCTTCGACTTCCGGTCTTCCTTGACGTGACCCCGGAAGGTGCGCGTCGGCGAGAACTCGCCGAGCTTGTGGCCGACCATCGACTCGGTGACGAACACCGGGACGTGGGTCTTGCCGTTGTGCACCGCGATCGTGTGGCCCAGCATGGCCGGGACGATCATCGAGCGACGGGACCAGGTCTTGATGACGTTCTTGGTGCCGGCTTCGTTCTGGGCGTCCACCTTCTTGATGAGGTGGTCGTCGACGAAGGGCCCCTTCTTGAGACTGCGCGGCATCTAAACCCGCTCCTAGCGCTTCTTGTTCGTCTTGCGGCGGCGGACGATGTACTTGTTCGACGCCTTCTTGGGCGAACGAGTACGGCCTTCCTTCTGGCCCCACGGGGACACCGGGTGGCGACCACCGGAGGTCTTGCCCTCACCACCACCGTGCGGGTGGTCAACCGGGTTCATCGCCACACCGCGAACGGTCGGGCGAACGCCCAGCCAGCGCTTGCGGCCGGCCTTACCCCAGTTGATGTTCGACTGCTCGGCGTTGCCGACCTCGCCGATGGTGGCGCGGCAGCGGGCGTCGACCAGACGAATCTCGCCGGACGGCATGCGGAGGTGGGCCATCGAGCCCTCCTTCGCGAGCAGCTGCACGGAGGCACCTGCGGAGCGGGCGAACTTGGCGCCACCGCCGGGACGGAGCTCGATCGCGTGGATCGTGGTACCGACCGGGATGTTGCGGAGGGCCAGGTTGTTGCCGGGCTTGATGTCGGCCGTGGGGCCGTTCTCGACCCGGTCACCCTGCGCCAGACCACGCGGGGCGATGATGTAGCGCTTCTCGCCGTCCGCGTAGTGGAGCAGCGCGATGCGCGCGGTGCGGTTGGGGTCGTACTCGATGTGAGCGACCTTGGCCGGCACGCCGTCCTTGTCGTGACGACGGAAGTCGATCACGCGGTAGGCGCGCTTGTGGCCACCGCCCTGGTGGCGGACGGTCACACGACCGGTGTTGTTACGGCCGCCCTTGCTGTGCAGGGGGCGGACCAGCGACTTCTCCGGCGTGGACCGCGTGATCTCGACGAAGTCGGCGACGGAGGAGCCACGGCGGCCCGGCGTCGTCGGCTTGTACTTGCGGATACCCATTTCTCAGTCCTCGTCCGATATCGGACGACTCGACCGCCGTCAGGCGGTCGGGCCGCCGAAGATGTCGATTCGGTTGCCCTCGGCAAGGGTCACGATGGCGCGCTTGGTGTTGGCGCGCTTGCCGAAACCGGTGCGGGTGCGCTTGCGCTTGCCCTGACGGTTGATCGTGTTGACCCCGGTGACCTTGACCGAGAAGACCGCCTCGACGGCCTGCTTGATCTGGGTCTTGTTGGCGCCCGGCGCGACGATGAACGTGTACTTGTTCTCGTCGAGCAGCGCGTAGCTCTTCTCGGAGACAACCGGCTTGACGAGGACGTCACGCGGGTCCGTGAAGGTCTTGCTCGTGATCGTGGCCTCGGACATCAGGCCTCGCTCCCTTCGGTCTCATCGGCCTTGGGGCCAGACACGAAGGACTCGAGGGCGGCCTGGGTGAAGACCACGTCGTCGGATCGCATCACGTCGTACGTGTTGAGCTGGCCCGGCTCCAGGATGTGCACCTGGGGCAGGTTGCGGGCGGACAGCCACGCGGCCTCGTCGGAGCGCTCGGCGACCAGGAGCAGGTTCTTGCGCTCCGAGATCTTGCCGAACAGCGTCTTCGCGGCCTTGGTGGAGATGCCACCCTCGACCACGCCGGTGACGACGTGGATGCGGGAGTGGTTCGCCCGGTCGGAGAGGGCACCGCGGAGGGCGGCGGCCTTCATCTTCTTGGGGGTCCGCTGCGAGTAGTCACGCGGCACGGGACCGTGCACGACGCCACCACCGGCGAACTGCGGGGCGCGGGTCGAACCCTGACGGGCGCGGCCGGTGCCCTTCTGGCGGTACGGCTTCCGGCCACCACCGCGGACCTCGCCACGCGACTTGACCTTGTGCGTGCCCTGGCGGGCGGCGGCCAACTGCGCGACGACGACCTGGTGGATCAGCGGGATGCTGACCTTGGCCTCGAAGATCTCGGCCGGGAGCTCGACGGTCCCGGTCTTGTCGCCGGAGGGCGACAGAATGTCAATGGTGCTCATATCCTCAGGCCCCCTTGGCCGCGGTGCGGACCAGGACGAGGCCGCCGTTCGGACCAGGAACCGCGCCCTTGATCAGGAGCAGGCCCTTCTCCGCGTCAACGGCGTGAACGGTCAGGTTCTGGGTGGTCACGCGCTCGTTGCCCATACGGCCGGCCATGCGCATGCCCTTGAAGACGCGGCCCGGGGTGGCGCAGCCACCGATCGAACCGGGCTTGCGGTGCACGCGGTGGGCACCGTGCGACGCCTTGCCACCACGGAAGTTGTGGCGCTTCATGGCACCGGCGAAGCCCTTGCCCTTGCTCTTGCCGGTGACGTCGACCTTCACGCCGGCCTCGAAGACCTCGGCGGTGATCTCCTGGCCGAGCGTGTACTCGGAGGCGTCAGCGGTGCGGAGCTCCACCAGGTGGCGGCGCGGGGTGACGTCGGCCTTGGCGAAGTGACCCTTGAGGGGCTTGTTCACCTTGCGCGGGTCGATCTCGCCGAAGGCGATCTGGACCGACTCGTAGCCGTCGGTGTCGTTCGTACGCACCTGGGTCACGACATTCGGGCCGGCCTTGACGACGGTCACCGGGACGACCCGGTTGTTCTCGTCCCAGACCTGCGTCATGCCGAGCTTCTCGCCCAGGATGCCCTTGATGTTCTTAGCCATCTCGCGCGTCACCTCAGAGCTTGATCTCGATGTCGACGCCCGCCGGCAGGTCGAGGCGCATGAGCGAGTCAACCGTCTTCGGCGTGGGGTCGAGGATGTCGATGAGGCGCTTGTGCGTGCGCATCTCGAAGTGCTCGCGCGAGTCCTTGTACTTGTGCGGCGACTTGATGACGCAGTACACGTTCTTCTCAGTGGGCAGCGGCACCGGGCCCGCGACCGACGCACCAGTGCGCGTCACCGTCTCGACGATCTTCTTCGCCGAGGAGTCGATGACCTCGTGGTCGTAGGCCTTGAGCCGGATGCGGATCTTCTGTCCCGCCATGGCTACTCAGTAGTCCTGTCTCTCGTAACGCTCTGGAACCCGGGGGTTCTCCTGACTCCTCCTCCGACCCACGCGGTCGGGCGTGTCGCACTCCCTCTACGAAGAAGTCCCGAAGGATTTCCCAACCAAGGGGGTGCGGGCCCACAAACCCGCGAAGCCGGGGGCGGAACACCCACCGGGTGCCTGGTCGGCACCCCGCTGACGCTTCCCGGAAGATTCCCGTACGTCCGCCCCTGAGAAGGGGCGACGAGTACTGTGGGACTCGCTTCCGGTCCTCCCGGCGGGAGGCGCGCAGCATCGGCACTCAACCGAGCAACCCCGACAGTCTGCCATACGGGACCTACCGGCCGCCAATCGGGGGCGAAGACTGTACCCCACGTCACGCCGCGGTAACCACGGGGGCACGCCCGGACGTGGACGTGCCCCTCCGTCGGCGCTCAGGTGCGCGACAGTGTCCCGCAGTCCTCCGACGGGTCGGCGAGATCCAGATCGGCCGCGTACGGATCGACGCCGCCACCGGAGTCGTCGGCGGCCCCTCCCTGGAACCAGGGGTGGACGACCCCGTCGAAGGCACCACAGTCGATGTTGGAGACGAAGTACCTGTGCTGCACGGGGCTCAGGGTGCCGGGGAGCGTGTCCCATTCCTCGGGGTCGTACACCTCGAAGATCATGTCGCGACGCATGACCACCCGCGCCACCCGGTCACGGCCGGGCATCGCGTCCGCCATCGCGTAGACGAAGGCGTACTCCGCCCTGATCCGCACGATGCCGGGCTCGTCGCCGGCCTCGAAGGTCATCTTTCCCCGGGTCTTGACCGTCCCGCCGACCGGGCGGGCCTCGTCCGGGTCGAACCGGGTGAAGAGCGTGAGGGGGTCCCGCTCGTCGCTCGGCCGGTTCAGCCAGTCCTGGTAGCCGGCCCGGAGCCCGTCCCAGGACTCGATCATGTACAGCGCGGGCGGCGGGTTCTCGCCCCGGAACACCGAGGGACCCAGATTCGTGGCGACGAGGAACTCCTTCACCCGCCGCAGCGCGTCGGCCACCTGGGACTCCGACATCCCTCTCACCGCCCGCGCCTCGGGCAGCTCGATGCCGGCGGCCCCGTCGGCCCACGAGGCGGCGGGAGAGCCGCGGAAGGGCTGGGTGGCACTGGGCGGCCCCCCGGCCGCGAAGCGCGTCGCGGCTCCGGGCGGGGACCAGACCGCCAGACCTCCGAGCAGGGCGAGGGCGAGCGCTCCGCCCACCATGGCCGCACGCAGGCGGGTGCGACGACGACCGTCAGACACGGGTCACCGTTCCGCACTCCTTCGGGAGCTGGTCGAGGTCCTTGCTGCGGTCGTACGGGTCGACCGCCGGGCCGGACGGGTCGGCGATGCGGTCCTCGGCGAACGTGGGGTGGAAATAGCCGTCCTCGGGCCGGTCGCAGGCGTCGTTGCCCACGTTCGCGTCCCACGCGTTCACGCCGAGCTTGCCCCGGGTGGCCTGGAACCGCGCCGGGTCGGCCAGGGAGAAGGTGATCTGCCGGCGGACGACCGTGCGGGTCACCGCCCCGGCTCCCGGCCCGGCCTTCGCGACGGGGTAGACGAAGGTGTAGTCGGTGTGGATCAGCACCTCGCCCGCGTGCTCGCCCGTGCCGTTCTCGACGCTCATCCGGCCGCGGACCTTGACGACCGTGCCGACGGGCCGGACCTCGGCCGGGGAGAAGCGGCTGAAGAGCAGCGTGGGGTCGTCCCGTTCCGAGGGCTTGGCGAGGGCCTTCTCCATGCCCGACACCAGGTCCGGCTGCTTCGGGTCGAGCAGGCCGAGCGCACGCTCCGGCCTGCCGCCCCTGAGCACCTCCGGGTCCAGGTTCGCCGCCACCAGGAAGTCCTTGGAGCGCTTCAGGGCGGCCTCGACCTGGGACTTCGACATCCAGCCGGTCGCCTTCGCCGCCGGCGGCTCGATGCCCGCCGCGCCGTCGGCCCAGCGCAGGGCCGGGGAGCCCCGGAAGGGTTCCTTCAGGGTCGGGCGGCCGGGGTCGGCGTACTCCGGGGCCGCCGTCGGAGGGACCGTCTCGGCGGCGAGAGGGGTGGTGTCCTCGGGCAGGTCCGTCCAGCTCGACGGCAGGGCGGAGGCCAGGCTCTCCGGGAGCACGCCCGTCACCGCCTGCGGACGTACGGCGACGAGCGCGAGCGCGGCCGCCAGGGTGACGCCGAGGACCGCCTTGACCCGGCGCCCGCGGGCCGCGCGGCCGTTCATCTCCTGCCAGGCCGGGCCGGTGCGCCAGCCCGCCGGTTCCTGCCGCTTCGGCGCCTTGGGCGGCTTGGGCGGCTTGGGCGGCTTGGGCCGCTTCGGCACCCTGGCCCTGCGCAGGGCGCGCTCCTGCGCCTCCGTGCCGAGGCCCTGCTCGCGCGCGGCCTCCACGAACGCGGCCCATTCCGCGTCGGAGACCGACGGCTTGTCCGACGGCTTCTCTTCCATGTGTCCCACCCCTGTGCGTACCGTGCGATCCGGACGTTCTCATGCCGCCGGACCGGCGGAAAGAGCAGGTCAGGGCTCTTGATCAGTTCGTGACCGGCGGGACCCGGGCAGACGCCGGACATGCGCACCAGCGACGAGATCTACCACCGGGTGCTGTGGGACCCGCGCCTCGACGCCGCGCGCTTCGTCATGGGCATCGCCGAGCGCGGGACGGACCGGCCGGCCCAGGTCGACCTCGTGGACTTCGTGCCCGGCGGGGACATCCCCTGGCACCGCGTACTCTTCTTCGAGGCCGACGGCGAGGTCGTCTGGGACCGGACGACCGGGCTCGACCGGCTCGGCGAGTCCCCGGCCGGCCGGGTCCACGCCGACGTGCTCGCCACCCCGCCCACGTACCGGACGGCCCTCGCGTGGCTGCCGCCGCCCGGCCTGTGGGAGCCGATCCAGAGCATCCGCCGCGTCCACGACCGGCAGATCCGGCGCTGGCCGCCGCATGTCAACGTCGTCTACGGGTTCGTGGCCGAGGCCGACTTCCCGCGGGCCGTCCCGCTCGTCGCGGCCGCCCTGCGGACCGTCCCGCCGTTCCGCGCCCGCCTCCGGGGCGTGCGCTGGTTCCGGCACCGCACGGACGCCACCGTCTGGCTCGACCCGGCGGCGGCGGGCCCTGAGCCGTGGCAGCGGATGCGGGAGGCCCTGGAGGAGCGGTTCCCGCTGTGCGTCGACGAGCGCGGCTTCACCCCGCACCTGTCGCTCGGCCGGAGCCGCGAGCCCGCCGTCCTGGCGGCCGCGTGCGAGGAGCTGCTCGGCACGATGAGCGTCCGCGTCGAGGAGCTGGTGCTGCTCGCCCGGCGCGGCGACGAGCCCATGCGGGTGAGGGCCACGGTGCCGCTCGGCGGCACCTCCGTACACCGCTGAACCCCGGTCACGGAAAATCCGTCTAGCCAGACGCACACACGTACACGACACGCGTACACGACACGCGCACACCTGCACAGACGCACGGGGGACCGACGACCGGTGGACAACAGAAGAGTGGCGCGGCGCACCGTCCTCGCCGGAGCGGCCGCCGTCGCCGCGGCCGTCGCCGGCTGCTCCGTACCCGCACCACCGAGCAGCGCGGCCACCGCCGACCCGGCTCCGGGCCGCCCCATAGCGCACAGCGCCGGCCGGGCGCTGCTCATGCAGTTCGCCGCGCACCCGGACGACGACCTGTACTTCATGAACCCCGACACCCAGCGGCTGCTCGACGCCGGGGTGCCGCTCGTCTCCGTGTACGTCACCGCGGGCGAGCACACCGGCAAGAACTGGATCAAGGGCATGCCGGAGACCCCGCCCGACAAGGCCGCGTACTCCTCGGCCCGGCACCAGGGGCTGCGGCAGGCGTACGCGGACGCGCTGGGCGCGGAGAGGTTCACGCCCTGGCACAAGCGCGTGGTCTCCCTGGCCGGCGGGCGGCACTGCGAGGTCGACACCCTCGTCCACGGCGGGCGCCGGGTCGAGCTGGTCTTCCTGGACCTGCCCATGCACACCATCCGCCGGTACATGGCCCTGCCCGCCCTGTGGGAGGACCGCGCCCTGGAGCTGCGCACCCATCTGTCCGCGGACTCCCCGGTCACCCGCGCCGTCACCTACGACCACGGCGGGCTGATCGAGGTCCTGGCCGGGCTGCTCGCCCGCTACCGGCCGACCGTGGTGCACACGCTCGACCCCGATCCGGACATCCAGATCAGCGACGAGGCCACCCGCAAGCGGGACAGCGAGCAGCCCGGCTACTCCGACCACGGCGACCACACCGCCGTCGCCTGCTTCACCTGGGCCGCGCTGCTGCGCTGGGTCGCCGACGCCACCGCGGGCGGCGGGCCGGTCCCCTCCTTCACCACGACCGCCTTCCGCGGCTACTACAACCGCCACTGGCCGAAGAACCTCCCGCCCCGGGTGCTCGCGGAGAAGGCCGCCCACCTCGTCCCGTACGGCGGCGACCCGTCCTGGGACTGCGGCAACCCGTCGGGCTGCGGCGACTACGGCGTGGGCGGCGACCGCCCGCTCACCAACAAGAAGGGCTGGGTGCGCGCCACCCACTACCGCTGGCCCGCCCCCGGCCCGGCCGTCGCCGAGGAACCGGACGGGCGGCTCGCCGCGTACGGCGTGCTCGGGCTGCGCGCGGTCCGCTGGCGCGAGCTCTCCCCCGGTTCGGGCCGGTTCGCCGAGCCCGAGGACCTCGGCGGCGGCCCGCTGGCGCCCGCGCTCGCCACGGCGTCCCTCGCCGACGGCCGGGTGCTGCTGTTCGGCGTGCGCTTCGCCGCCCTCTCCGGCCGCGGCGGCCCGAACCGGCGCGAGCTCGTCCTCCTGGAGCAGCGCTCCCCCGGCGGACCCTTCCTGGCCTGGCGGGGCCTCGGCAACCCCGAGCGCGGCGACGACCGCGGCCGGCGGATCGGCGCGCCGGTGGCCGTCACCGACCCGGACGGCCGGGTCCACCTCTTCGTACGAAACGCGGACAAGGGCGTCTCGACGCGGGTGCGGGCGGCCGACGGCACCTGGGGCCCGTGGCGGGCGCTGCCCGGCGACGGCTCGGGGGACGAGGTGCAGGACGGTCTGACAGCCCTGGTCGGCGCGGCCGGCCGGGTGCACGTGCTCGCGGCGGGCCGTACGGCCGTACGGCACTGGGCCGACGGCGCCCCCGAGGAGCCGCTGCCCCTGGCCGGCGACCCGGTCGCGGCGATCCCGGCCCCGGGCCCGGCCGGCGTCCAGGTCTTCTCCCGCGCCCCGGCCGACGCCGCGCTCCGCGCCACCCCGGGCGAGGCCCCCGCCTTCGACGGCTACGGCCTCCTGACCGCCGCCCCGGGCCCGCGAGGCCCGGTCCTCCTCGGCCGCGACGAGCGCCACCGGGTCCAGTTGCACCGCGGCGGCAAGCTGTCCGTCCGTACGTCGGGCGTCGTCCCGGCGGGCGATCCGGTGCTGCACCGGGGGACGGCGGTGGTCGGGATGGGGGCGGACGCGCGGCCGTGGGTGTGGCGGCCGTGAGCCTGCCGGGGCCATGCGAAGGGCCCGCCTCCCGGGAGGGGAGGCGGGCCCGAACTCGCCCTGACATCACGCCACTTGACTACTTGGTGAAGTAACCGGTGATGTCGGCGAGCAGGTCGACATTGCCGGCCCTGTTGTAGAAGTTCACCTTGCCGTCCGCGCTGACGGGCACGACCACGAGGTTCGGGATCGTCAGTCCGGCGGTGAAGTTCAGGTTGGACACGGTCGGGACGGTCGGACCGGCCGGGTAGACCGTCACGAAGCCACCCGAGGTCGGGTTGGTCGCCGTCACGTTCAGGACCACGGCGGTGACGCCGGTGGCCGGCACGCCCTGGACGCCCGCGACGTTCAGCGTGACCGAGCTGTTCGCCGCGACCGGACCCTTGGCGACACCGAGACCGGAGCGGGTGTCCATCAGCCGCTTCGGGCCGATGTTGATGTGGGACGCACCCGTCGCATCGGCCGAGAAGTAGCCGGTGACGTCGGCGAGCAGGTCCACCGTGCCGGCGTGGTTGTAGAAGCTGACCTTCCCGGCCTCACCGATGGGCACGATGGCGAGGTTCGGGATCGTCTGGCCCGCGGTGAAGTTCAGGTTCGAGACGCCGGGCCGGGTGCCGCCGCTCGGGAACACGGAGACGTAGCCGCCCGACGTCGGGCCGGTCGCCGTCACGTTCAGGACCACGGCGGTGGCATCGGCCGGAATGCCGTTCGCCCCGGCGACCTGGAGGTCGACGGTGCCGGCCGCTCCGACCTTGGCCTGCGCCACCCCGGTCCCGTTGCGGGTGTCCATCAGGCGCTTCGGCTCCAGGTGGGTGAAGGTGGAGCCGCTGGTGTCCTTGGCGTAGTAGCCGGTGACGTCGGCGAGCAGGTCCACGGATCCGGAGTGGTTGTAGAACCGCACCTTGCCGTCGATCACCGGGACGGTCACCAGGTTGGCGATCGTCTTTCCGGCCGTGAAGTTCAGGTTCGACGCGCTGGTCCGGACCGTGCCGTTGGGGTAGACCGACACGTAACCCGTGGCCGTCGGGCCGGTCGCCGTCACGTTGAGCACGACGGCACCGACACCCGTGGTCGGGATCCCGGCCTTGCCGGCGACCGTGAGCACGACCTCACCGGCGGGTCCGACCTTGGCCTTGGCGACGCCGAGACCGGTACGGGTGTCCATCAGCCGGGCCGGAGCGACCGGCTTGAAGGTCTTCGGCCCGGGCACGGTCACGGTGACGGCCGGGGAGGTGGTCACCTTGCCGGAGGTGTGCGTGGCACGGACCTTGACGGTGTGGTCGCCGTAGCCGCCGACATTCACCGACGCGGAGCGCATGTGGCCCCAGCTCCAGGTGGCGACCTGGTCGTCGACGAGCACCTCGAACTTGTGGATGAAGGTGTTCGGCGTCGTCGTACCCCAGTTCACGGTGACCGGACCGGTCGTCTCGTACCCCGTGCCGGCCTGGGTGGCTCCCCCGGAGAGGCTGCTGATCGCGAGGTTGGCGACGCTGCCGGTGGCGTAGGAGCGGATGGTCGGGAGCTGCGGGTAGAGCATGGTGCCGGGGCAGGCGGTTGCGAAGCCGTCGCGGTGACCGGAGATCGTGTTGAAGCTGTACGTCTGGTCCTTGACGAACTGCTTGCCGCCCACCGTCTGCGTGGCGCCCGCGGTCAGCATGCTCTTCCCTGCCGGGTCGACACCGTACTGGCCGAGCTTGTAGGCAGCGATCTTGGAGACGGAGGCGAGCGCGGCGTTCGACGCGGACTGCTCCATGTAGTTGCCGATGACGGCGATGCCGGTCGACTGCGAGTTCCAGCCGTAGGTGTGGGCGCCCTGGACGGGCTGGTCGATGCCGCCCTCACGGCCTTCGAAGATCGTGCCGCACTTGTCGACCAGGAAGTTGTAGCCGATGTCCCGCCACGGGTCGTCCGGGTTCGTCACGTGGTAGAGCAGGATGCCCTGGACGATGGAGACGGACTCGGAGCAGTCGTACTCGGCAGCGGTGTCCGTGTGGTGGACGAAGGCGGCCTTGATGCCCCCGGCCAGGTAGTCCGAGGGCTCGGGCGTGGCCACCACGCTGTCGGCCTTCCACTCCTCACGGGTGACCACCCGGGGCTGCGGCGCCTTCGACGGCGGGCCGGGAACGCTCGGAGGCGTGGTGCCGGTGACGAAGGCGGCGGGCTCCGCGTCGAAGTCGCCGTCCCGCTCGGCGTCGGCGCCCGCACCGCGCGGGTCCACCATGACGAGCTTGAGCCCGTCGGGCAGCTCGCCCGCGGCGGCACCGTCGCTGACACGCACCTCGGCACCGTCGGAGGCGCCGACCCAGACGGGTGCCGTCGAACCGCCGGTCGCCTTCCGGGTGCCGTCCATTCCGGTCGGCGTCGGCTCCAGCTCGATCCAGTCGGACCACTCGCCGGACTGCATGCTGCGGGTGCGGACCTCGATCGTGCCCTTGATCTTCGTGTCCGTCCCCGACCAGGTCACGCCGAGCAGGCCGAAGGGGGCCGTGTCCCGCTGGGACAGCACGGCCTCGCCCTTGCCCTTGTCGGTGAGGGCGACCTTGTGGAGCTGGTCCTTGACCGAGCCGACGTGGCCGGCCTCGGCGCTGTACGGGCTGGGCTTCTCGCCCTGCCCCTTGTCGTCCTCGGTCCCGAAGACCGCACCGTTCGCCGCGGCCTGGAAGGCGAGGACGGTGACGCCCGCGAGGGCGGCGCCTATCGCCGTACGACGTACCCGCGTACCCGTTTTGCGACGTGCTCGACGTCCCGATCTCAAGTTGTCTCCACCCCTAATGGTCATGACACAACTGACCGGCGCACTCTACGGGACGTCAGGTTTGCGTCTGCCACCGGGGGGGTAAAGCGGAGGACCCCGCACCGCCGAAGCGGTGCGGGGTCCTCGCGGGAGCTCTGTCGAGCTACCAGGTCAAACCGTCGAAGTTCGGGAGAACTTACTTGACGATCTTGGTGACCTGGCCGGCGCCGACGGTCCGGCCACCCTCACGGATGGCGAACTTGAGGCCCTCCTCCATGGCGACCGGCTGAATGAGCTGGACGGACATGGAGGTGTTGTCGCCCGGCATGACCATCTCGGTGCCCTCGGGGAGGGTCACGACGCCGGTCACGTCCGTGGTACGGAAGTAGAACTGCGGGCGGTAGTTGTTGAAGAACGGGGTGTGACGGCCACCCTCGTCCTTCGACAGGATGTAGGCCTGGGCCTCGAACTCGGTGTGCGGCGTGACCGAACCGGGCTTGATGATGACCTGGCCGCGCTCGACGTCCTCGCGCTTGATGCCACGGAGGAGCAGACCGACGTTCTCACCGGCCTGGCCCTCGTCGAGCAGCTTGCGGAACATCTCGATGCCGGTGACCGTGGTGGTGGTCTTCTCCTGCTTGATACCGATGATGTCCACGGTCTCGTTGACCTTGAGGACACCACGCTCGATACGGCCGGTGACGACGGTGCCACGACCGGTGATCGTGAAGACGTCCTCGATCGGCATCAGGAACGGCTTGTCGACGTCACGCTCGGGCTGCGGGATGGCCTCGTCCACGGCCTTCATGAGGCCGAGGAGCTTCTCGCCCCACTCCTTGTCGCCCTCGAGCGCCTTGAGCGCCGAGACGCGGACGACCGGCAGGTCGTCGCCCGGGAACTCGTACTCGGTGAGGAGCTCACGGACCTCGAGCTCGACGAGCTCCAGGATCTCCTCGTCGTCCACCATGTCGGCCTTGTTCAGGGCGACGACGATGTACGGAACGCCGACCTGGCGGGCCAGGAGCACGTGCTCCTTGGTCTGCGGCATCGGGCCGTCGGTGGCGGCGACCACGAGGATGGCGCCGTCCATCTGCGCCGCACCCGTGATCATGTTCTTGATGTAGTCCGCGTGACCGGGGCAGTCGACGTGGGCGTAGTGACGCGACTCGGTCTGGTACTCGACGTGCGCGATGGAGATGGTGATACCGCGCTGGCGCTCCTCAGGAGCCTTGTCGATCTGGTCGAAGGCCGAGGCCTCGTTCAGGTCCGGGTACGCGTCGTGCAGCACCTTGGTAATGGCGGCCGTGAGGGTCGTCTTACCGTGGTCGATGTGACCGATGGTGCCGATGTTGACGTGCGGCTTAGTCCGCTCGAACTTCGCCTTCGCCACGGGGGTCCTCCTGGAGTGGTTCTGAACGCCTTGCTTCATCGGCGCCAGGTGATCTTTGCTGGGAAGCCAGTAGCCGGGGCCCGGTTCCTCGGGTTACGGGGTCTGAGCCCCGGCGACTGGGTCAAGCCTAAAGCGTGAACTCGGGAGAGTTACTCGCCCTTGGCCTTCGCGATGATCTCCTCGGCGACGTTCCGCGGAACCTCGGCGTAGGAGTCGAACTGCATCGAGTAGCTTGCGCGACCCGAGGTCTTGCTGCGGAGGTCGCCGACGTAGCCGAACATCTCCGAAAGGGGCACGAGGCCCTTCACGATGCGAGCACCGTGACGCTCCTCCATGGCCTGGATCTGGCCACGGCGGGAGTTGATGTCACCGATGACCTCGCCCATGTAGTCCTCGGGCGTGGTGACCTCGACGGCCATCATCGGCTCGAGCAGCACGGGCGAAGCCTTGCGCGCGGCCTCCTTGAAGGCCTGCGAGCCGGCGATCTTGAAGGCGAGCTCCGAGGAGTCGACCTCGTGGTACGCACCGTCGTGCAGGATCACGCGAACGCCGGTCATCTCGTAGCCGGCGAGGATGCCGAACTGCATGGCCTCCTGCGCACCCGCGTCGACCGAAGGGATGTACTCCTTCGGGATGCGGCCACCGGTGACCTTGTTCACGAACTCGTACGAGGACTCGCCGCCCTCGATCGGCTCGATGCCGATCTGGACCTTGGCGAACTGACCCGTACCACCGGTCTGCTTCTTGTGCGTGTAGTCCACGCGCTCGACGGCCTTGCGGATCGTCTCACGGTAGGCCACCTGCGGCTTGCCGACGTTGGCCTCGACCTTGAACTCACGGCGCATGCGGTCGACCAGCACCTCGAGGTGCAGCTCGCCCATACCGCCGATGATGGTCTGGCCGGTCTCCTCGTCCGAGTGGACCTGGAAGGAGGGGTCCTCCTCCGCGAGACGCTGGATGGCGACACCCAGCTTCTCCTGGTCGCCCTTGGACTTGGGCTCGATGGCGACCTGGATGACCGGGGCCGGGAAGTCCATGGACTCCAGGATGACCGGGGCCTTGTCGTCACAGAGCGTCTCACCGGTGGTGGTCTGCTTGAGACCCATCACGGCGATGATGTCGCCGGCGCCCACCGAGTCGATCTCCTCACGCTTGTTCGCGTGCATGCGGTAGATCTTGCCGATGCGCTCCTTCTTGCCCTTCACGGAGTTCAGGACAGAAGAACCGGAGTCCAGGCGACCGGAGTACACGCGGACGAAGGTGAGCTTGCCGAGGTGCGGGTCGCTCATGATCTTGAACGCGAGGGCCGACAGCGGCTCGTCGTCGGACGGCTTGCGCTTGACGACCTCCTCCGGGTCGTTCACGGCGTGGCCCTCGATGGCCTCGACGTCGAGCGGGGAGGGGAGGTAGCGCACGACCGCGTCGAGCAGGGGCTGAACACCCTTGTTCTTGAACGCGGTACCGCAGAACACCGGGGTGACCGTGGTGTCCTTGGACTTGCCGGAGGCGATCGTGATGCGGCGGACGGCCGCGTAGAGCTGCTCCTCGGTGGGCTCTTCGCCCTCGAGGTAGAGCTCCATGATCGCTTCGTCGTTCTCGGCGACGGCCTCGATCAGCTTGCCGCGGTACTCCTCGGCGAGCTCGGTGTGCGAGGCCGGGATGTCGACGACGTCGTACATCTCGCCCTTGGTGGCCTCGGCGGACCAGACCAGAGCCTTCATGCGGACGAGGTCCACGACGCCCTGGAAGTCGGCCTCGGCACCGATCGGGAGCTGCATGACGATCGGCTGAGCGCCCAGACGGTCCTCGATCATGCCGACGCAGCGGAAGAACTCCGCGCCCGTGCGGTCGAGCTTGTTGACGAAGCAGATACGCGGAACGCCGTAGCGGTCCGCCTGACGCCAGACGGTCTCGGACTGGGGCTCGACGCCGGCCACGCCGTCGAACACGGTCACGGCACCGTCGAGCACGCGCAGGGAACGCTCCACCTCGACGGTGAAGTCGACGTGACCCGGCGTGTCGATGATGTTGATCGTGTGGTCGACGTCCTCGAGCGGCCAGTGGCAGGTGGTGGCAGCAGAGGTGATCGTGATGCCACGCTCCTGCTCCTGCTCCATCCAGTCCATCGTGGCGGCGCCGTCGTGGACCTCACCGATCTTGTACGAAACGCCGGTGTAGAACAGGATCCGCTCGGTGGTGGTCGTCTTGCCCGCGTCGATGTGGGCCATGATGCCGATGTTGCGCACCTTGGCCAGGTCAAGCGAAGTGGTAGCCATAAGGCTTCAGTCTTCTCTCGGTCTCGATGTGGGTTGCGACTACCAGCGGTAGTGCGCGAAGGCCTTGTTGGACTCGGCCATCTTGTGCGTGTCCTCACGCTTCTTGACCGAAGCACCGAGGCCGTTCGAGGCGTCCAGGAGCTCGTTCATGAGGCGCTCGGTCATGGTCTTCTCGCGACGGGCGCGGGAGTAGCCGACCAGCCAGCGCAGCGCGAGGGTGGAGGCGCGACCGGGCTTGACCTCGATCGGCACCTGGTAGGTGGCGCCACCGACACGACGGGACTTGACCTCGAGGGACGGCTTCACGTTCTCGAGGGCGCGCTTCAGCGTGATGACCGGGTCCTGGCCGGTCTTCTCACGAAGACCCTCCATGGCGCCGTACACGATGCGCTCGGCGGTGGAACGCTTGCCGTCAAGCAGGATCTTGTTGATCAGCGAGGTGACAAGAGGAGAGCTGTAGACCGGGTCGATGATGACCGGGCGCTTCGGGGCGGGGCCCTTACGAGGCATTCTTACTTCTCCTTCTTGGCGCCGTAGCGGCTGCGAGCCTGCTTACGGTTCTTGACGCCCTGCGTGTCGAGGGAACCGCGGATGATCTTGTAACGAACACCCGGCAGGTCCTTCACACGGCCACCGCGCACGAGCACGATGGAGTGCTCCTGCAGGTTGTGACCCTCACCCGGGATGTAGGCCGTGACCTCGATGCCGGAGGTCAGACGCACACGCGCGACCTTACGGAGGGCCGAGTTCGGCTTCTTCGGGGTGGTCGTGAACACACGCGTGCAGACGCCACGACGCTGAGGGGAACCCTCGAGTGCGGGCGTCTTGTTCTTCTCGACCTTGTCCTGCCGGCCCTTGCGGACCAGCTGCTGGATCGTAGGCACTACTTCTCCGGTTTCTGTGTGCCGTCGTAAAACTAACCTGGAACGTCACCGACCCACGCGGTCGGGTGTGTCGAATCGCGCGGACCTCCGCCGTGGGCGGAGAGAAGCGCGGATTGCGGCGGCCGGTCTCGGGCTTCGCGTGCGGTTGAGGACACGCACACGAATCCGGGCACACCCCAGGCACAAGGCTTGAGCGTACCTATCGCATGGACTCCGGTCAAAACAAATGCCCACGCGCAAGGCGCCCGGTCGACGTGGGAGAACGCCGTCGCGACGGGCCGGGGCGATGCGGTCGGCGATGCGGTGGCGGCGATGCGGTGGCGATGGTACGCGGCGGCGGTACGGGAGGGGGCGCGCGGCCGACGGTGAGGTGGAGGCCGGTCGGGTCGGTCGGGGGCCGTCGCGGCGGCGGGGGTCGTCAGCGCGGCGGCGCGCGGTGGGGCCGTGGCCGGGGTCGTCGCGGCGGCCGGGATCGTCGCTGCGGGCGGGGGCGTCACGGCCGCCGGGACCGTCGCGGCGGCCGCGCGTGGTCGGGGCGCGGTGGAGCCGTGGCCGGGATCGCTGCGGCGGTGGGCGTGGTGGGGCCGTGGCCGGGGTCGTCGCGGCGGCCGGGCGCGGTGGGGTCGGGGCCGTCGGGCCACGGGCGGCGCGGGACCTGGGGGTCTCTCGCCGGCGTGGCCCGGGGCCGGGGTGCGGGGTTGGTCGGTGCGGTCCCGGAGGGATCCGGGACCGCGTTCAGTCCTGCGCGGCGCGGCGGGACTCGCCCGTGGCCCGGGCGTCGCCGCCCTCCGGTTCGGGCTCCAGGAACTGCGTGACGACCTTGACGAAGACGTCCATCCGCTCGTCCGGGACCCCGAGCCAGCGCGCGAAGTCCTCCATGGTCGGCTGCCAGTCGCCCGGCGGCAGCAGGTCCGCCGCGAGCGGCAGTTCCTCCGGCGTCACGCGCCCCGACCGGATCAGCATGTCGCGGACGGACACCCCGAGGAGCGGGGCGATCCTGCGCATGGTCTCCAGGTCGGGCATGCTCTGCCGCTGCAGCAGCCGGGTCACGGCCGCGCGATGGACGCCGGCCTCGTCCGCGATCCGGGACTTTCCTCCGCCGCGGGGGCTGTCGATGTCGTAGCCGCGGGCTCGCATCAGACCTTCGACCCAACCCGCGAATTCGTCGAGCCCTTGAGTGCTCATGTGTGTACCGCTCCCTTTTACTCCCCCACCCATCGGGCCCCTTACTTTAGCGTGCTTGCGCACACGGAATTACGTGCTTTCGGGCACGCAATCGTGTCGAATCGGTGAAGGCGTCTCCATCAATGGCAGCCGAAGCTAGTTGCGAGCTCGCACGCAACATGTCTATCGTGCTGCTCGCCGCACTCGTCGGCCTCCTGAGTCCCAAGGGCCCCACACGCCCCATGGGTCCCGGGGCCCGGAACGTGGAGACCCACCTTGCACCTGTCCGACACCTCCCCATGGCAAGCCGCCGCCGCATGCGCCGGCCTTTCGCCGAACGTCGTCTTCTCCCGACGGGGCAAGGAGGCGGCCCCGGCCCTGCGGGCCTGCGCCGTCTGCCCCGTCAGCCGCGAGTGCGAGGCGGCCGTGGCCCCCGCCGAGAGCTGGTTCGACGGCGTCTGCGCGGGCCGCCTGTGGCGCAACGGCCGCCCGGTGAAGCCCCGCCGCCGCCCGGGCGAGGCGGCCGCGGAGGCCGCGCGAGCGGCCGAGGCCGCGGAACTGGCGGCCGCGCTGGACGCGGCGGCCCTGGCCACCGGCCGGAGCGACCTGTCCGACGGCACGTCGGCCCCTCTCCGCACCCTCGCCGGTGCCGTCCCCGCAGGAGGCCCCCGTGGCTGAGCGCATGCCGGAGTCCGCCGACCACTCCGGAACCGCCACGGCCACCGGAACCGGCACCGCCGATGAGCGGGTCCTGCGGGACATCACGCTCTGGGCCGCCTCCCTCGTACGACAGTTCCCCGAGCTCGCCGAGGAGCTCGCACCCGGGCGCCGGGCGCCGGCGGGAAGTGCGCCGACCGCGCCGCACCCGGGGCGCGACGAGCTGATCCGGACCGAGCGGCGCGAGGCGCTGCTGCTGGAACAGCGGCACGGCCTGGTCGTGCCCGGTCACGGCGCCGCGCCGATCCGGCTGCACATCTCCGACGCCATCCGTGACATCACCGACGGCGTGGTGGAGCTGGAGGAGGCGGTCTGCGCGCGGCTCGGGCTGCCGAGGCCCCGCCGGGCCGGGGTGGTGGAGCGGCTGCGCCGGGTGGTCGGCCTGCTCGACGCGGTCGCCGAGCACGCCGTGCTCGCCCGCCACGTGCGGGACGAGATCCGCCGCATGGCGCGCCGCTGTGCGCGGACGCTGGGCGAGGCGGAGACGGTCGTACGGGTGGCGGGGCGCTGCCCCTGGTGCGACTCGGTGTCGCTGCGGGCCTTCCCCGACCGGCGCGCGGTGCTGTGCGTGAATCCGGCGTGCGTGTGCACGGACGCGGCGTGCGGCTGCCAGGACGACCCGTCCTACCGGCACCTGTGGCCGGAGGAGGAGTGGGCCGAGCTCGCGGCCGCGTCGGGGGCGCGTACGGAGGAGATCGAAGCGGCGATGGACGACACGAAGGAGACCTCATGCTGAGCTCGACCGCGCTGCCGCTGTCCCTGCCGGCCCTGATCCCGGGCCCGCTCGCCGCCGAGGAGGCGGGAGTCGCCCCGGCGACCATCCGCAAGTGGGTGCAGTTGGGCCACCTGCGGGCCGCGGGCAAGGCGGGCCGGGCGCAGTTGTTCCGCCTGGAGGACGTCTTCGCGGCGGAACGGGCGGCCCGGCGAAGGCCCCGTATCGCCTGAACAGCCCGTTGACGAAGCGCCCCGTGTCTCACACGTGAGACACGGGGCGCTTCGTCATGCCGTCCTGCCGTCATGCCCGCAGGAAGTCGTGCAGGGAGCGGGTCATCTCGGCGGCGAAGCGGTCCCGGACCTCCTCGGCCACCCGGTCCAGGGACAGGTACGGGTTGAGGTCCTCCAGCTCGACCAGGAGCAGTTCGCCCTCGGGGGTGCGGCAGGCGTCGACGCGCTGGATGCCGTGGTCGAGGGTGTTCCAGTCGACGAAGCGGCGGGCGAAGGCGAGGTCCGCCTCGGTGGGGTCGTACGGCTCCAGGACCCAGCGGCGCTCCGGGTCGGGGGCGTACAGCGCGTACTGGAAGCGGTCGTCGACGTAATAGAAGGACACCTCGTAGCGGAAGTCGATCCGCGGCTGGACGAGGATCCCGTCGTACGAGAGCCCCGCGAGGCGCTCGCCCGGCACGAACTCCAGCCCTATGGAGTCGGCGCCGGCCGTGGGTTTCACGACGTACTCCGCCGCCTCGGGGAGGCGGCCGAGGTCGGCGGCGCGGTCGACGGTGGGGATGACGGGGTGGCCGGCGGCGGTGAGGTCGAGCAGGTAGCGCTTGCCGGCCATGTCGCCGCGGCCGTGGAGCGGGTTGTAGACGCGGGTGCCGAGCGCGGTCGCCTTGGCGCGGAAGGCGTCGTACGTCTCCTGGTAGTGCAGGACGGGCCCGCTGTTGCGGACGACGACGGCGTCGAAGCCGTCCATGAGGGCGGCGGCGTCGCGCGGGTGGCACAGGGCGAGGTCGAAGTCGGCGCGGAGCCGGGCGGTGAGGTCGATGTCCTCGTCGCAGTAGCGCCGCCCGCGGGCCGGATACGCGAGGTCGGTGACATAGAGGAGACGGGCTCGGGGGGCGGACATGGAGGGCTCCTGGATCGACGTCAGCCCAACCTATCGGCCGGCCGCGCACTGCTCCCCGACGGGGTGTTCCGCAGGTGCCGGGATGGCTCTCTGACCATCCGACGGGCGGTCACCGGCGTAGTCGGCTCTTCTTGGGAGGCTCGGCGGGCACCGGCTCCCGCGCGAGCAGCAGTTCGGCGACAGAGATGCGCAAGTGCCGGGTGAGCGTGGTGGGAGTCCTTGAGCCGTCGTACCAGACCGACCTGCTCAGCTCGACGAGCCAACTGGTCGGCGACGTGCGGAACACGAGACGGCCCTGTCTCTCCGGGGCGGTTCCCCGCGTATAGGTCTGGCTCATCTCCTCGGCGTGGGCGACGGCCGCTTCCCTCCCGCCGTCGACGGGGACCTTGGCCACCAGTTCCCATCGGTCGTCGCCGCTGTACGACTCGTTGGCTTCCACCAGTACGTACCAGCTCATGTCCCCGCGCCTCCGCTTCCGTTGTACGCAGCCCAACCTAGAGCAGGGGATCGCCCCGGACAGAGGCGACCGAGAGATGATTTCACCGAACTAGTTGCGTGCGCGCACGCTCTCTGTCACAGTTGGTGCAGCGGCGGAGCTGTGCCCGCGAGACGGGCCGCAGGCTCCGCCGTTCGCCGTCCGGGAGCGCTCCGCGCCCCTTCCCCCTTCGCCCGCGTCGAGCGCCCCGGACGGCCCCCGCACCACCTCACGCAGCACCCCCGCACCACCCGTCCCGCCCTCCCCTTCCACCGAGGAGCTCGTCATGACCACTCCCCCGAGTGCTTTCCCAGACGTCGAGAAGCTGGTCGTCGACGTCCTCAAGGCCGACCCGGCCCTGGCCGGCGTCACGATCGCCGTGCAGGCGCCGGCCGGTTTCGACGGCACGCAGAACGCCGTCCTGGTGAACCGCCGCGGCGGCGCCTGGATCGGCGACCTGCACGTCGACAAGCCGCTGATCGAGTTCGAGGTGTACGGGCCGACCAAGAACGCGGCCCACATCACCGCCAACGCCGCCCGGCGCGCGCTGCTCGCCACCATCGGCAAGACGATCGGCGTGAACTTCGTCAGCGACGTCGAGGAGCAGGACGGGCCCCGCTGGCTGCCCGACTACCTCTACCGGGGCGCCAACCGCTACCTCTGCGTCATCCAGCTCTCCCTGAACGTCTTCTAGATCTCCCGGATCTTCCGGACGCCCAGGAGCGCTCCCCCGGCGTCGTCCTCGGACGACGCCCCCACAGACCAGGCCCCGTCACACCGGCGGGGCCTTTGCCGTACCCGGAACCGGAATCCCTCCGGCCGGGACGGTGCCCTCACCCTCTCACCAAGGAGAAACCCACCATGGCAGGAAACAACTCCGCCGAGATCCGCGTCGCCGGCGTAGGCAAGCTCTTCGTCGCCAAGGCCGACACCGCCATCCCGTCCTTCGGCACCGACGCCGCGGCGGACTGGAAGGACTGGACCGACCTCGGCTACACCACCGGCGACGGTGTCACCTTCTCCAAGAAGGACAAGCTGGAGGCCATCGACGCCTGGCAGTCGGTCTCCCCGGTCCACTACATCTACTCGGCCCGTGACCTCTCGCTGAAGTTCTCGATGCTCCAGTTCAACGAGGACACGCTTCCGTTCTTCATGGGCGGTGGCAAGGTCGCTCCCGAGCCGGCCACCTCGACCGAGGTCTTCAAGTACGAGATCGCCGAGCGTCCGTTCGCGGACGTGCGCGCCCTCGGCCTGGAGTTCACCGACGTCAAGGCCGGTGGCACCGCGGTCACGTACCGCTTCGTCATCCCGCGCGGCCAGGTCACCGCGTCCGACGACATCAAGCTGGCCCGTAAGGCCGCGTCGACCCTGGGCATCACCTTCTCCGCCATGTCGAACGGCGCGGGCAAGCCGCTGGCCACCTTCCTGATGAAGGACAACCAGTACAGCGCGACCGTCTGATCCAGTCCCACCCGGGGCGGGACGGCACACCGCCGTCCCGCCCCGCCCCCTCTCCTCAGTCATCCACGCGAACCACGCGAACAAGGAGTACGCACACCATGGCCCGTTTCGACGTCAACGCCGCTCGCGCCCAGCGACTGGAGGCCCACGGCCGCACCTGGTCCTTCGAGCTGGACGGCGAGTCCTTCACGCTTCCCACCGAGCTGTCCCGCAAGACCGCGAAGGCGCTGCGCAAGCTCGACGACAACGACGTGGACGGTCTGCTCGCGCTCCTGATGGGTGAGGAGCAGTTCGCCCGCTTCGAGGAGCACGACCTCACGATGCAGGACATCGCCGCGATCCTCGAGGCATACGGCAAGGAGACCGGGCTCGGCCTGGGGGAAGACTGAGCCTCGTCGAGTTCGTCGACGAACACGCCGAGGCCCTTGAGGCGGATCTCCTCCGCTATTACGACACCGATCTCCTCGACTGGTACCGGGGAGACCTCTCCAGCCGGCGCCTGATGGTGCTCATCAAGCACCTTCCGCAGGACGGGGCCGTACAGCGGCAGATCCACGGGGAGGCGGCGGAGTGGTCGATCACCGACCACCTGCTCGCCGCGACGGTGGACCATCTGGCTGTCTCGAACTGGATGTTCCAGATGGTCAACTCCGACGAGGACAGTGACCAGCCCGACTTCCCGAAGCCTGTGCCACGTCCCGGCGTCAAGGAGGAGGACGGCGAGGAGCCGGACGGGGACACCACGGAGGAAACCGCCCCCGAGGCGGTCACCCCCGGTGCTCTCGCCCGCTTCTTCGGCTGACCACCAGGCCCCCCGCGCCACCCCCACGGCCCTCGGAGCCCGTTCCCGTCAGGGAGCGGGCTCCGGGGGCTCTTCCTGTGCTCGCTGGGCGGTCAGGTCCTCCTCCAGGGCCCTGGCCCGCTCGGAGAGCCGACGCCCGCGCACGCCCGCGCGCGCGTCCGGTTCGCCGGACTCGCCGCCGCGCCGCTCGGAACCGGCCCCGCCCTGATGGGGCACGCCGGCGAGCGGGGGCACGATGGGGCGGCCGCCCTTGCGGCGGGCGACCTTGCGGACCGGCTGGGCGTTGCGGCGGGCGCGGCTCTCCTGCGCCGTCAGCAGGACGTCGGCCTCGGGTTCGGGCGCGGGGTCGGTGGCGGGCTCGGACTCGGGCTCCGGCTCACGGACCGGCTCGCGATCGGGATCGGCATCGGGCTTGCGCCCGCGTTCCGGTCCGGACTCGTGCACCGGCTCCGGCTCGGGCTCCGGCTCGGGGCGCTGCTCGAACAACTCGCGCTCCCGGCGCACCCGTTCCTCGGCCTGGACGACCACGGCCGGCGGTTCGAGCAGCCGGGCGAAGGGCAGCGGGATGACCCGGGCGCCCTCCGGATTCGCGTTCGCATCGATACGCCGCTGGGGGCGCCGGATTCCACGCGCGTCACCCTGACCCTGAGCGTAGGCGTCGGCGACGCGCTTCTCGTACTCGCGGCGGATACGGGGCAATTCGTCGGAAACGGCCTCGGCCCAGCCGGCCGTGAAGGCGGCCGTCTCGCGGCGGTCGACCTCGGAACGGGGCATGACCACCAGGTCCTCGGGGTCGTATCCGTGGACGTGGACCAGCTCGGCGAGTCGCGCGAAGAGATGGGGCAGGTCCGGGTGGGACTCGAGCCAGTCGATGACTCGCTCCCGCCGGTTAGCTCCCGGCTCCGATTCCATGCGTCCGCACTGCCTTCCAGCCCCCTGGGGTCCCCACGCGCCCCTCGCGCCCCTCGCCCCCCGACTGTGTCAGGCCCGGGAACGCGTCCTCCAGAGTACCCCGGTCGAACACACGCACCGTGCGTGGTCCAACGCACGTGGCCAGTTGACCTGAAGACACGCCGTCAGGCGTTTCCCGCTCGACAAACCTCGAACAGATGTTCCACACTCTGTTCGCACAGTAGTTCGAAAACGTGGTGCCCCCGCCTCACTCCGCGGCGCCGCCACGCACGCACGGGCAAGCAACCGGAAGGCAGGCGTCCATGGCTCAGCAGGCCGAGGCATCGCGACCGCACATCCCTCTCGAGGACCGCCTCGCCCAGCTCCTGAACGGACCCGCCGCCCTCGACAAGAGAGCGTTGCTCGGCACGCTGTACGCCGAGGTCAACCAGCGCGAGGCGGCCGCCTACGCGGCGGGCTGGAACGACGCCCTCGCAACGGTCCGCCGCGGCTCCCGCCGGGACGAGGACGCCTAGCCGCCCGTACGCCCCCACACGCACGAGCCCCTGCCGGGATTCTCACGGCAGGGGCTTTCGGCGCATGGCCTCATCGGCCGGAAGCGGAGCGAAACATGACAGACAAAAGCAATTGGGATATCTCTGCGGAAATCAGCGAGCTTAAGGCGCTCCTCCTCTACGACGAGGCGCGCATCATGGCGAAATACGACGGAGACCACCAGGAAAAGGACCCCAAAAAGCAGCCCAAGGAAGAACCGTTCCTCGTCACCAAGCTCAAGGCGACCCTCATCGACGAGTCGCCCAAGATCGTCACAGACGCCATGCTGCCGTTCAACTTCGTCAAGCGATTCGCTGAGATGTACGAGGAGCTTCAGAAGGAACAGTCGTCCGAGCTTCTCGAGGCCTTCGGGCTGGACGGAGTCGGCGCCGCGGTCGAGAAGTTCCACGAGGACCACGAAAACAGGTGGAACTACTTCTGGTCCGCGCTCTCCGGCATCGTCGTCCCGCTGATCATCGGCGGTCTGGTCATCGTCTTCCGGAGACTGATACTCGACGGCTTCCGCTGGCTCCAGAGCAAGATGTTCAAGGGGGACGTCTACGCCCTCAACGAGACCCAGACCCGGATCCAGCGCCAACCCCTTCAGAACGTCAAGGACCGGGAACTCCAAGGCGCCGCGGTCGTCCTCACCGACCCTCCGGATGCGGCGCGTCTGAACGAGCTCAAGCAGGCACTCGGCGACATCAACCGACGGATCATCAACTTCAACAAGGCCGTCACCAAGTTCCCGAGTCCTCGCACGATGGCCAAGACGGCGGAGGGTGTCAGCAAGATCAACGACGCCATCACCGCCTCCAACGCGGAGAAGATCGACAAGGTCGCCCAGGCGATCAACTCCTTCGATCCGACGAAGGTGCCGGACGCGCGCAAGCTCGACAAGCTCAACAAGGCCGTCGACAAGTCCAAGCCCGCCACCATCCGGGAACTCGCCAGGGTGATCGGCAAGCTCGTCGGCGCCCAGCAGCACCTCGAGCCGCAGCGCTGGCAGGAGCTCCCCAAGGCCCGCACCCTCTCCTCCGCCGCCAAGTCGGCCGAGCGGCTGGCCAAGGCAGGGCTGGAGGTCGGCCGAGCTTTCGACAGCCTCAAGACGGCCGCTCAGCAGGCCGCCGCCGCCATCTGATCCCGCCTCACCCCGAAAGGAGGTAACCCATGTCTCTCAGCAACTCCACGAAGAGGGCGGCCGACGCCCTTCGCGGCCTCAAGACCCACGCCTCCGGCGCCGGCACTTCCGTCAAGAAGGTCGGTGACGCCGGCAAGTCCGCGTCCGGGCAGCTCAAGACCCTCAAGACCAACGCCCAGGGCTCCAACACCCAGCTCAAGAACCTCAAGACCGCCTCGGACAACGCCGAAAAGGCCATGTCCAAGGCGGGCAGGACCGCCGAGACCGCCGGGAAGAAGCTCGGCAAGTACGAGTCCGGCGCCGGCAAGGCCGCCAAGGGCCAGGACAAGCTCAACAAGTCGATGAAGGGCAATTTCCTCGCCCGTCTCATCGAACTCTTCATGCCGCTGATCGAGAAGATCGTCGACATGGCTCTGCAGTCGAAGACGATGCAGAAGGTCCTCAAGAAGGCATTCGACGCCATCAAGACCGTCATCAGTTCGGTCATGAAGGCCGTCGGCCCGATCATGAAGAAGGCCGGCCAACTGATCAAGACGGTCTGGAACGGCATCAAGAAGGCCATCTCCACCGTCGTCAAGGCCGTCGCCACCGTCATCAAGACCTACGTGAAGATCTGGAAGACGGTCATCACCACGGTCATGAAGGCGATCAAGACGGTCGTCAGCTCCGTCTGGAAGGGCATCAAGGCCGTCATCACCCCGGTGGTGAACTGGATCAAGACGGCCATCCCCAAGGCGTTCAGCGCCGTCAAGGAGAAGATGTCCTCCATCTGGAACGGCCTCAAGGACATCGCGTCCCGGGCGTTCGAGGGCATCAAGAGCGGTGTGTCCGGCCCGATCAACGCCGTCATCGGCCTGATCAACCGGATGATCAGCGCCGTCAACGGCGTCAAGGTCAGCGTCCCGAGCTGGGTGCCCATCGTCGGCGGCAAGACCTTCGGCGTGAACATCCCGACCATCCCGATGCTCGCCACCGGTGGTGTCGTCATGCCGCGCGCCGGCGGTGTCCCGGCGATCCTCGCCGAGGCCGGCGAGGCGGAGGCCGTCCTGCCGCTGTCCAAGCTGGACCGGCTGCTCGCCCTCACCGCCCGCCGCGCCCGCATGGCGGCGCACGCCCCGGGCGGCCAGGGCAAGGGCGTCGGACTGCACATCGAGCACTACCACGCGGCCCGTGGCAGTGACCCGCAGTCCACCGCGGACGCGCTGATGTACCTGGCGAAGGCACGCGGATGAGTGCCGCCGTAGTCGCCATGCCGCGCTTCAGGGCGGTGACTCCGGTGATGTCCTCCCTGCGGCAGGGCGCCGGCCAGGCCGGCGACTCGCTCAAGCGGCTCAAGAGCAACGTCCAGCAGGCGGCCGGCGGCGTCTCCCGGTTCGCCTCCGACCTCCGCACCGCCGGCACGCCCCTCCGCACCCTCGGCACCACCGCCTCCGGCACCGCGACCTCCCTCGGCAGGATCCAGCGGTCCAACGCCGGCGCCGGCGTCAAGAAGTTCGGCGCCGCCGCCGGCAAGGCCCGTACGGCCGCCGCCAAGTTCGGGCCCGCGATCGGCGGCATCCTGTCGATCCTTGCGCCGCTGCTCCCCGTCACCGACATCATCACCGGCCTGATGGGCACCTACGGCACGGTCATGACCGTTGCCGCCGTTGCCATGACCGGCATCAACGTCGCCATGCGCGCCAACCCGATCGGCTTCCTGGTCGGCATCCTCGTACCCGTCGCCGCCTGGCTCATCGAGTACGCGATGCAGAGCAAGACCGGCCAGAAGATCATGAAGCAGGTCTTCCAGGCCGCGTTGAAGGGCTTCCAGTCGGTCTGGAAGTTCCTCCAGCCGATCATCACGCTCATCGGCAAGGCCGTCGGGACCTACGTCAAGGCGTATCTGACCCTCTTCAAGGCCGCCCTCAAGGGCATCGGCGCCGCGATCGACGGCATCAAGAGGATCGGCAGCGCGATCGGCTCCGCCCTCAACGCCATGCGCGGGATCGCCTCCCGCACCATGGGGGCGATCAAGAACGCGGTCAAGCCGATCCTGACCTTCATCACGGACAAGATCCCCGGCTTCTTCCGGCACGCCAAGGACGCCGTGGCCAAGGCCCTGCGCGGCATGGGCGAGCTCATCAAGGGTGCCCTGAGCGCTGTGCTCGGCGTCGTCAAGGGACCCATCAACGGTCTCATCGCCTTCGCCAACTGGATCATCGACGGCCTCAACGAGCTGAGCTTCGAACTCCTCGGCAAGAAGTTCGGCGTCGACATCGACAAGATCCCGATGCTCGCCGAGGGCGGTGTCGTCTTCCCCGGCTCCACCGAGGGCTGGCGCATCGATCCGCTCACCGTGCTCGAGAACCGTCGTGTCCCGGCCGTCACCGAGGCGCCCCGACCGCCCCACCGCATCCGGGAGTTCCACGAGAAGCCGGGCGCCGGCCCCCGGTCGACCGCCGAGGACCTGCTGTTCCTCGCGTCCGCCCACTGCTGAACGCCCACCCGACACCCCCTCAGAAGTGAGGTGACGGCCCCATGGCCGAGACCACAACCGCATACGCCGGAAGCAACAGCTTCACCGCCGACCTCGCGCCCGGCTCACTGATCACCCAGGACGGGCAGATCCAGTGGGCCGGGCTTCTCATCGGCCCCGGTACGCCGTTCGCTATCGACCGCTCCGGCCTCTCCGGCTGGGAGGACCTGCCGGAGTACGACTCCTCCGACGCCGAACGCCCCACCTCGCACGGCGCCTGGCCCGGCTCCCGCTACGCCAAGCCCCGCAAGATCGGCGGCACGATCGTCCTGATGCCGGAGTACGGCGGGGCCACCGAGGCCATCCGCGCGCTGCGCCAGGCGCTCGCCCTGCTCGACGAGGAGCGCTGGCTCACCGTACGGCTGCACGGCGAGATGCTGACCGTCCGCGCCCGGATCGCCCAGCGGGTGGTCCCGGCCGACCAGGGTTTCGCCACCCAGGGCAGCTCCAAGATGTCCATCCAGTGGCTGGCCTCCGACCCGCGCCGCTACGCGGTCACCGAGCAGACCGTCTCCACGGTCGCCCCGCAGCCGGAGCTGGGGCTGAACTGGCCGCTGACCTGGCCGCTCGACTGGGGCCAGGCCACCTCCACCGGTGACGTCGTCGCCGAGAACACCGGCTCCGCCGCCACCCACCCGGTGATCACCTTCCGCGGCCCGTGCTCCATGCCGACCGTCACCGAGCGGGTCAGCAAGCGCCGGCTGCGCTACGCGATCGACCTGGCCACCGGCGACGAGCTCGTCGTCGACACCGCCAACGGCACGGTCACCCTGAACGGCACCGCCTCCCGCCGCCACACCGCCATGGCCGATTCCAGCCCCGAGGAACTGTTCCTGCTCGAACCCGGCCGCGCGGAGCTCTCGTTCCGGCCGGACGACAGCCCCGAGGCACTGATGACGGTCCGCTGGCGCAGCGCCGAGTGGTGATCCCCGTCCACAGCCCCCGACCGCTCAGGAGAGGTGAACCATGTCCGTTCGCGCCGCTTGGCTCCAGCCCACCGGCCAGACCCGTGAGGACACCCGCCTCACGCTGGCCGCCCTGCTCACCCCCACCGGCCAGACTCCCGAGGAGACCCCGCTGCGCTCCCGGCCGGGCATCGTTCCGGGTGGCTTCGTCCTGACCGGGACGGCTCCCATGCAGTGCACCATCGGCACCGGGCGGGCGATCATCCAGGGCAAGGACACCCGTCAGGGCGCCTACCTGGTGAGCGCCATCTCGCCGGAAACCCTCACCATCGACGACGGTGATGCGCAGTACGACCGGATCGATCTCATCGAACTGGCGGTCGTCGACAACGACTACGACAAGACCGGCGTCACCGAGTCCGTCATCCGCCTGGTCAAGGGCACCCCGGCGGCCGCCCCGGTCGCCCCGGCGAGCGGCCCGGGCAGCACACAGCCGCTCTACACGGTGAAGGTGCCCAAGGGCACCTCCGCCGGTACCGGCGGCATCGTCTGGACCGGGACCGGCAGCCACGTGACCACCCAGCACTGGCCGGTCGTCGCGCTCGGCGGCATCGTGCCCACCAGCGGTTTCAAGGGGGCCTACGCGGGTCAGTACCGCGACGCCGGCGGCGCCCTGCAGCGTTGGGACGGCGCCACTTGGGTCTCGTACCCGAAGGCACTCGGCGGCATCGCACCCAGCGGGACGACCTCCGGCGGTTACACCGGCCAGTACCGCGACAGTTCGGCGGGTCTCCAGCGCTGGGACGGCTCCGCCTGGCAGTACGCCGAGGGCGCGGCGAAGATCCTCTTCGCCGCCACCCAGTGGACGACCTCCCAGCAGCAGAGCGTCGCGGCCAACACCTGGACGCCGATCACCATGCCGACGGTGGAGGCCGACGACGCCGCCGGCTGGAACGGCAGCAACACCTACACCATCCCGCGTGCGGGCTGGTGGCGTATCGCCGGCCACGTCACCTGGCAGGGCGACTCCGCGACCGGCATGCGCGGCGCCCGCCTCGTGATCGGCGGCGTCGGCCAGTCCCGGGCGACATGGCTCACGCCCGCCGGCAACGGGGCCATCTCCGTGGGCGGGCAGGGCCTGTTCAAGCTCGCCGCCGGCGCCACGGTCCAGCTTGCCGGCTTCCACAACCACACGGCGGCGATCAAGACCCTCGGCGGCTCCGGCTACGCCTGCGTCCTGACCGCCGAGTGGCTCAAGTCCTGAACCTCCCACCGCTTCCCGATTGGAGAACCTCATGAACCTGCGCAGTAGCTGGGTCCTCGAGACCGGCCAGACCCGCGAGGACACGCGTCTCACCCAGATCGGCGCGACCAATGCGCTCAACCCCGTCCAGGTCCGCTCCGGCATCCTGCCGGGCTCCTACGACGGCAAGTACCGGCTGTCCGGCTTCTGGATGACGGGCGCCTCCGCCATGGCGGCGACCGTCTCCGAGGGCCGCGCCGTGATCCAGGGCGACATCTCGCAGGGCGTCTACCCGGTGGCCCTGCCGCTCTCCCAGCAGGTCACCTTCACCGCGGGCGACGCCCAGTACGGTCGCATCGACCTCGTCGTCCTGCGGATCTACGACAAGCTCTACGAGGGCACCCGCAACGAGGCCGTGGTCGAGGTCATCCAGGGCCAGGCCGGTGCGACGCCGAAGGCCCCGGCCGCTCCGCCCCGTAGCCTGCCGCTGTACGAGGTGACCGTGCCGGCCGGCGCCAGCGCGGGCAACGGCGGCATCCCGTGGAACACCGCCCTCAAGGACCTGCGGACCTCCGTCGTCTCCGCCGGCGGCATCCTGCCGGTCGAGGGCGTGGTGGCGCCGGGCGCCTACCCGGGCCAGTACCAGGACCAGGACCTGCCGGCCAGCCAGCTCCAGCGCTGGGACGGCGGCAAGTGGGTGGCGTACCCGCAGGCGCTGGGCGGCGTCGTCCCGACCTCCGTGAGCGCGTCGACCCCGGGCAGCTACAGCGGCCAGTACCGGGCCACCAACGCCGGCCCGCTCCAGCGGTGGACCGGTTCGGCGTGGGTGTCCGCGTACCCGGGTCCGTACTTCAACGACTCGCTCGACGCGGGTTACACCGTCTCGACGACGTACGTGAACACGCTGACCGAGCGCGCCGAGAACCCGCTGTCGGTGACCTTCGTCGCCCCGGAGACCCGCCAGGCACTCGTCAGCTTCGGCTCCCGGATCGAACTGGTCCTGGCCTCCGGCACCAACGCCTCCTGCACGGGCTTCATGGGCATCCGCGTCATGCAGGGCACCAACGTCCACCGGGAGCTGGAGGACGAGCTCAGCGTCGTGAACTCCCGGTCCGCCGACCCGGTGAACGCCATCGCGGTCTCGACGACGCAGCGGCTGCACACCCTGACCCCGGGCGCGACCTACACCGTCACGGCGTACTACCGGACCTCCCACGCCAACATCCGGGCCTGGTTCGACAACACCTTCATCCAGGTCACGCCGCAGTACTGACCCGCGAAGCCGCCGCCCGACCGTCCTTCCCTCCAGGAGACCCCATGCCCGTACGCTCCGGCTGGCTGACACCCACCGGTCAGTCCCGACAGCACACCCGCATCACCAACATCGGCGCTACCACCCCCGTCAACCCGCTCGGCGTGCGGTCGGGCATCCTGCCCGGAACCATCGACGGCAAGTACCGGGTCGGCGGCCTGTGGATGAGCTCCACCGGCCCGATGACGGCCACCGTCTACGCCGGCAAGGCCGTCATCCAGGGCGGCAACTCCGACGGCGCCTACCCGGTGGCCCTCGACCAGGACATGACGATCACCTTCACCGACGGCGACGCGCTGAACCCGCGCATCGACCTCGTCGTCCTGCGCGTGTACGACAACGACATCGACCTCCAGGGCAGGTACGAGGCCGTCGTGGAGATCGTCAAGGGCGAGCCGAAGGCGGCACCGGTCGCGCCCCCCGCGCCGGCCCGCTCCCTGGTGCTGTTCAGCGTCAAGGTGAAGGCCGGCGCCTCGGCGGGCACCGGCGGCATCGACTGGGCCGGCGGCGCCTCCACCGATCTGCGCACCACGACGGTGGCGACGGGCGGCATCCTGCCCGTCTACAACAACGCCGGTGTGTCCGGCGCCTATCCGGGCCAGTACCAGGACAACGACAACGCCCACTACCTCCAGCGCTGGGACGGCACCTCGTGGGTCGCCTACCCCAAGGAGATCGGCGGCGTCGCGCCCAGTGGGACGCTGTCCACGGGCAGCTACACCGGGCAGTTCCGCGAGAACGCCGGGGTCCTGCAGCGTTGGAACGGCAGTGCCTGGGTGAACTACCAGCCGCCGGTGGAGGTGGAGACCACCACCACCGGCGCGACAGCGGCGGCCAACTGGACCGTCTCGTACTTCTACGCCCGCCGGACCCGGGGCATCGCCACCCTCAACGTCAACGTCACCCGTTCCGGCGCCGACATCACCGCCCCCGCCAACGGCAACATCACCGACGAAACCGTCTGCACGCTGCCCGTCGGCTGGCGCTCCCCGATCAATCTGGAGACCTTGGCCTCCGACGGCGTCGGCGCGGGCAGCGCCGCCCTGCTCAACACCGGCGACATCGTGCTGCGCACCTGGACGCCCAACGGGGTCCTGACCACCCGCCCCATTCGCATCACCGCCACCTTCGTCCTGTAAGGGAGGCCCCCGCCATGGCACTCGACACGCCCTACCGGGCGATCTTCTGCGATCTGATCACCGACCAGACCCTCGACATCCTGCCCCTGCGGGACGTCTCCTTCGACGACTACATCGGCAAGGCCGGCTCGCTCTCCGGCACCATCCCCATCCCCAACAAGGACATCGCCGACCGCGTCAAGAAGGTCCGCGAGGGCCGCACCGCGGTCTACCTGGAGCGCGGCGGCGACCTGTGGTGGGGCGGCATCATCTGGACCACCACCCTGCAGTCCAGCGGCCGCGGGGTGCTGACCCTCGGCATCCAGGCCGCGACCTTCGACTCGTACGCCGCCCGGCGCCGCATCCGGACCGACATCTCCTTCACGACCGCGACCGACCAGCTCGAGATCGCGCGCAGGCTGTGGAAGGAACTGAACCGGCAGGAGGACCCCACCGTCCCTCCGGTGGAGGGACAGGAGCCCCGCACCCTCGGCATCACCTTCGGCGAGGAGAAGTCCGAGGTCCTCCGGACCGCCTCGTGGCGCAAGGGCGACGAGACCGTCTACCTGGAGGCGCTGGACCAGCTCGCCGCGATGGAGAACGGCTTCGAGCACCAGATCCTGGTCTACCGCGACCCGGTCAGTGGCAAGCGGATCCGTCAGCTCCGACTGGGCTGGCCCAAGATCGTCAACGGTGCGACGGACCTGATCTTCGACCGGCCCGGCGTCATCCTGTCGTACTCCTTCCCGTACGACGCGACCCGGGGCGGCACCACGGCCCTGGCCCGCGGCGCCTCCACGAACTCCAACGCGGGCACCGAGTCCCGGCCGCTCTACTCCAGCGAGCAGTTCGCCAGCGACCTGCTCACGGACGGTTGGCCGCTGATCGACCTGTCCTCGGACCACAACGAGGTCACCGACCCGACCACGCTCAGCGCGCTGGCCAAGCGGGAACTCGACGAGGCCCGCGGGGCCGTCGTCATCCCCGCGATCAGCATCCATCTCGGCGGCCTCGTCCCGCCGGCGCTCATCGGCCGCGTCGCCCGCATCCGCATCACGGACGAGTGGTACTCCCAGGGCCTGGACGCCCGCTACCGCATCATCGGCGTCAAGGTCACTCCCCCGGAGCGCGGCCGCCCCGACACCGCCGAGCTCTACCTTGAGGAGGCCTGATGCCCCAGTTGCCCGAGGACATCATCGACCGGCTGAACAAGATGGAACGCCGGATCAAGGCGCTGTCCACGGCCGTCAACACCCGGCCGGCGGTCAGCGAGATCCGCCCGCCGGCGCAGACCGGCAGCGTCACCATCAACCGGCCGCTGTTCCGGATCTTCGACGGCTACAGCCACGAGATCTTCGCCGACGACATCATGACCGGCGGCCTCGCCCGGCCCTGGCTGGCGCTGCTGCCGCCGCAGACCGTCGACAAGACCAACTGGCCGTCCACCGCCAGCACCACCTTCACCACCATCGCCAGGTCCTTCAACCCCATCTGGCAGCCGAAGCTGCGGCTGTCCGTGGAAACGGCGGTGTCCACCAACGCCACCGGCGAGGTGAAGATCCTCGTCGACGGCCAGCAGTTCGGCCCCACCGTCACCGCGGGCTCCACCTTCAACCACACCGGCCTGCTCCCCGGTGACATGAACAGCAGGTTCGGCCAGATCATGCAGATCGAGATCCAGGCCAAGGCCACCGGCGGCACCGTCTACGCCCAGCCCGTACTGATCTACGGCACCCAGACCTGATCCGCGCACCCGAGCCGTACGAGGAGCACAGCATGCACATCGACCCCACCCAGCCCTGGGGCGTGGCCATCGACTACGCGGGGCGCGCCACCGTCACCGAGGACGGCCACGTCCTCAACATCCGCGTCTACGACAACAGCCTCGGCTACGCCCTGGACCGCGACCCGGTCACCGGGCAGTACCCCTCGGTGTACGTCACCGCCGAGTTCTCCGAGAAGGGGGTCGGCGACGCGTCCCTGCGCGGCTCCGGCATGGTGACGGTGGCCGCCAAGGACGGCGTTCCCGTCGTCCCCGACCCGACCGCCGTCCAGCGCGCCGTCGAGGCCGCGCTCGCCGACTTCGAGAGCCGCCGCGCCGCCTACGCCGCGCTCTGCGCGAGCTGGGCGCCGTCCCCGGAGTCGCCCGCCGAGCCCACCCCGTAGCACCGGCCCCACCCGCCCCACCCCGCACGCCCGCACACCCGCACGCCCACCCCGAGCCGCCCACCGGCCGGGGTTTTCTCATGCCCGGAATCCATGCCCCGGAGGACACATGGCAGCCCCCCTCTCCGCGGACCGGCTCGTGGCCGCGCTCCGCGCCGAAGGCGTCACCGTCGTCGAGCACGACGGATGGCGCACCCATCACCGCAACCAGACCGGCTCCTGGGGGCCCGTGGTCGGTGTGATGATCCACCACACCGTCTCCAGCGGCACCGCGCACACCGTCGAGCTCTGCTACAACGGCTACGAGGGTCTGCCCGGCCCGCTGTGCCACGGCGTCATCGCCAAGGACGGCACCGTCCACCTCGTCGGCAACGGCCGCGCCAACCACGCGGGCGGCGGCGACCCGTCCGTCCTCCAGGCCGTGATCAGCGAAACGTACGGGGTGCGGCCGCCCGTCCCGCGCGAGCACCAGGGCAGCCGGGGCGCCGTCGACGGCAACTCCCGCTTCTACGGCTTCGAGTGCATCAACCTCGGCAACGGCTCCGACCCGTGGCCGGCCGCGCAGCTCGACGCCATCGAGCGCGTGTCGGCGGCGCTCTGCCGGGCCCACGACTGGGGCGCCAAGTCCGTCATCGGCCACTCCGAGTGGTCCGACTGGAAGAGCGACCCGCGCGGCTTCGGCATGCCGGGCATGCGCGACCGGGTCCAGAAGCGGCTCGGCAAGGCCCCGGCGCCGAAGCCGACCGCCCCCGCCAAGCCGGCCGCCCCGCGCTACCAGCCCTTCCCCGGCACCGCGTTCTTCAAGACCACCCCGAGCTCCCCCGTCGTCACCGCGATGGGCCGCCGGCTGGTCGCCGAGGGCTGCGGCCGCTACCAGGTCGGGCCCGGCCCGCGCTGGTCCGAGGCCGACCGCCGGTCGTACGCCGCCTGGCAGCGCAAGCTCGGCTTCTCCGGTTCCGACGCCGACGGCTGGCCGGGCCGCACCTCCTGGAACGCGCTCAAGGTCCCGTACGTGCAGTAGCCCCGCCCCCGTGCGACGGCCCCCTGCCCCCCACCTCGCACCAGCTCCCCCACGCAAGGAGAACCACCCATGTCCGAAGCCGCCAAGCGCACGATCCGGACGATCGTGCAGACCGCCGTCGGCATCGCCGTCGTGCTGCCGGCGCTGGTCGACGCCTCCGGGATCCCCGCCACCCTCCCCTGGGTCGCCGGGGCACTCGCCGTCGCCGGCGCCCTCACCCGGGTCATGGCCGTCCCGGCCCTCCAGGCCCTGCTGCCGTCCTGGCTGCGCACCACCCCGGAGGCCGGAGCAGATGATCGAGCCTGACCCGAACGACCCGGTCGCCGTCGCCCTCGAACTGGAGCGGCTGCGCGGCACCCTGGAGGCCGGCTTCGCCCGCGTCGACGGCTCCCTCGCGCTGCTCGTCCAGCGCAGCGACCAGACCGACAAGCAGCTCGCCGACCACGAGGCCCGGCTCGACGCCCTGGAACGGGCGCGCTGGCCGATCGCCTCGGTCGCCGCGCTGACGGCCACCGCCGGCCTCGGGCTCGCCCTGTGGGAGCTGGCCGGCCGCTGACGGTCCCCGGACGCGCCGAAGGGCGGCACCCCTCGCGGGGTGCCGCCCTTCTTCGCTTTTACCGCACTACTTACTGGTTGTACGGACCGTAGTCGTAGTCCTCCAGCGGAACGGCCTGGCCGGAGCCGGTGCCGAACGGCGAGTAGTCGATGTCGTCGTAGCCGACGGCCGAGTACATCGCGGCCTTGGCCTCCTCGGTCGGCTCGACCCGGATGTTGCGGTAGCGGGACAGACCCGTACCGGCCGGGATGAGCTTACCGATGATGACGTTCTCCTTGAGGCCGATCAGGGAGTCCGACTTGGCGTTGATCGCCGCGTCGGTCAGGACCCTGGTCGTCTCCTGGAAGGACGCCGCCGACAGCCACGACTCGGTGGCGAGCGATGCCTTGGTGATACCCATGAGCTGCGGTCGGCCGGAGGCCGGGTGGCCGCCTTCCTGGACCACACGACGGTTCTCCTGCTCGAAGCGCGAGCGCTCCACGAGCTCGCCCGGCAGCAGCTCCGCGTCGCCGGACTCGATGATCGTCACACGGCGCAGCATCTGCCGGATGATGATCTCGATGTGCTTGTCGTGGATCGACACACCCTGCGAGTTGTAGACCTTCTGGACCTCGCCGACCAGGTGGACCTGGACCGCGCGCTGGCCGAGGATGCGCAGCACGTCGTGCGGGTTGGTGGCACCCACGGTGAGCTTCTGGCCCACCTCGACGTGGTCGCCCTCGCCCACCAGCAGACGGGCACGCTTCGAGATCGGGTAAGCGGTCTCGTCGCTGCCGTCGTCCGGGGTGACGACGATCTTCTTGGTCTTCTCGGTCTCCTCGATGCGGACGCGACCGGCCGCCTCGGAGATCGGGGCGACACCCTTGGGCTGACGGGCCTCGAAGAGCTCGACGACACGCGGCAGACCCTGGGTGATGTCGTCACCGGCCACACCACCGGTGTGGAAGGTACGCATCGTGAGCTGGGTACCGGGCTCACCGATGGACTGGGCGGCGATGATGCCGACCGCCTCACCGATGTCGACCAGCTTGCCGGTGGCCAGCGAGCGGCCGTAGCACATGGCGCAGGTGCCGACGGCGGACTCACAGGTCAGGACCGAGCGGGTCTTGACCTCCTCGACGCCCGCGTTGACGAGCTGCTCGATGAGCACGTCACCGAGGTCGACACCGGCCGGGGCCAGCACCTTGCCGTCGACGACGACGTCCTCGGCGAGGCAGCGCGCGTACACGCTGGTCTCGACGTCCTCGGCCTTGCGCAGCACGCCGGTCTCGTCCTTGGAGGCGATCCGCAGCTTCAGACCGCGGTCGGTGCCACAGTCCTCCTCGCGGATGATCACGTCCTGCGAGACGTCCACCAGACGACGGGTCAGGTAACCCGAGTCGGCGGTACGCAGGGCGGTGTCGGCGAGACCCTTACGGGCACCGTGGGTCGAGATGAAGTACTCGAGCACGGACAGGCCCTCGCGGAAGGACGCCTTGATGGGACGCGGGATCGTCTCGTTCTTGGCGTTCGACACCAGACCACGCATACCGGCGATCTGCCGCATCTGCATCATGTTTCCTCGGGCACCCGAGTCAACCATCATGAAGATGGGGTTCGTCTTGGGGAAGTTCTCGTTCATGGCCTCGGCAACCTCGTTGGTCGCCTTGGTCCAGATCGCGATGAGCTCCTGAGTGCGCTCTTCCTTGGTGATCAGACCGCGCTCGTACTGCTTCTGGACCTTCTCGTCCTGCGCCTCGTAGCCGGCGACGATCGCCTTCTTCGCCTCGGGGACGACGACGTCGGAGATGGCCACGGTGACACCGGAACGGGTCGCCCAGTAGAAGCCCGCCGCCTTCAGGTTGTCGAGCGTCGCCGCCACGATGACCTTGGGGTAGCGCTCGGCGAGGTCGTTGACGATCTCGGAGAGCTGCTTCTTGCCGACGGAGTAGTCGACGAACGGGTAGTCCTCGGGCAGCAGCTCGTTGAAGAGCGCGCGGCCCAGGGTCGTCCGCAGGCGGAACGAGTCACCCTGCTGCCACTCCGGCTCGCCCTCCTCCGCGACCGGGGGAACCCAGCCGCGCGGCGGGACGGTGCCGATCGGGAAGCGGATGTCGATCTGCGACTGCAGCGACAGCTCGCCGGCGTCGAAGGCCATGATCGCCTCGGCCGTGGAGCCGAACGCGCGGCCCTCGCCCTTGACGTCACGCAGCTCGCCGTCGGTGGTGAGGAAGAACAGACCGAGGACCATGTCCTGGGTCGGCATCGTCACCGGACGGCCGTCGGCGGGCTTGAGGATGTTGTTCGAGGACAGCATCAGGATGCGGGCCTCGGCCTGCGCCTCCGCGGAGAGCGGCAGGTGGACGGCCATCTGGTCACCGTCGAAGTCCGCGTTGAACGCGGTGCAGACGAGCGGGTGGATCTGGATGGCCTTGCCCTCGACGAGCTGCGGCTCGAATGCCTGGATGCCGAGGCGGTGCAGCGTGGGCGCACGGTTCAGCAGAACCGGGTGCTCGGCGATGACCTCTTCGAGGACGTCGTAGACGACCGTGCGGCCGCGCTCGACCATCCGCTTGGCCGACTTGATGTTCTGCGCGTGGTTCAGGTCGACCAGGCGCTTCATCACGAACGGCTTGAAGAGCTCGAGCGCCATGGCCTTCGGCAGACCGCACTGGTGCAGCTTGAGCTGCGGGCCGACGACGATGACGGAACGCGCGGAGTAGTCCACACGCTTGCCGAGCAGGTTCTGACGGAATCGACCCTGCTTGCCCTTCAGCATGTCGCTGAGGGACTTCAGCGGACGGTTGCCGGGGCCCGTGACCGGGCGACCGCGACGGCCGTTGTCGAAGAGGGCGTCGACCGCCTCCTGGAGCATCCGCTTCTCGTTGTTCACGATGATCTCGGGGGCACCGAGGTCGAGCAGACGCTTCAGACGGTTGTTGCGGTTGATCACACGGCGGTACAGGTCGTTGAGGTCGGAGGTCGCGAAGCGGCCACCGTCGAGCTGCACCATCGGACGCAGGTCCGGCGGGATCACCGGCACGCAGTCGAGAACCATGCCCTTGGGGCTGTTCGCGGTCTGCAGGAACGCGGAGACGACCTTGAGGCGCTTGAGCGCACGGGTCTTCTTCTGGCCCTTGCCGGTACGGATGATCTCGCGGAGCTTCTCCGCCTCCTCCTCCAGGTCGAAGGACTCGAGGCGCTTCTGCAGCGCCGCGGCACCCATCGAGCCGTCGAAGTACGTGCCGAAGCGGTCACGCAGCTCGCGGTAGAGGAGCTCGTCGCCCTCCAGGTCCTGGACCTTGAGGTTCTTGAAGCGGTTCCAGACCTCGTCGAGGCGGTCGATCTCGCGCTGCGCACGGTCGCGGAGCTGCTTCATCTCACGCTCGGCGCCCTCGCGCACCTTGCGGCGCACGTCGGCCTTGGCGCCCTCGGCCTCCAGCTCGGCCAGGTCGGTCTCGAGCTTCTTGGCGCGGGCCTCGAGGTCGGCGTCGCGGCGGTTCTCGATCTGCTGGCGCTCGACGGAGACGTGGGCCTCCAGCGACGGCAGGTCACGCGTGCGGCGCTCGTCGTCGACGTACGTGATCATGTACGCCGCGAAGTAGATGACCTTCTCCAGGTCCTTCGGGGCGAGGTCGAGCAGGTAGCCCAGACGCGACGGAACGCCCTTGAAGTACCAGATGTGGGTGACGGGAGCGGCGAGCTCGATGTGGCCCATCCGCTCACGGCGCACCTTGGCGCGGGTGACCTCGACGCCACACCGCTCACAGATGATGCCCTTGAAGCGGACGCGCTTGTACTTGCCGCAGTAGCACTCCCAGTCCCGGGTCGGACCGAAGATCTTCTCGCAGAAGAGTCCGTCCTTCTCGGGCTTGAGCGTGCGGTAGTTGATGGTCTCCGGCTTCTTGACCTCGCCGTGGCTCCACTGACGGATGTCGTCAGCGGTGGCCAGACCGATCCGGAGCTCGTCGAAGAAGTTGACGTCGAGCACTATGCGTCAATCCCTCTCAGGGTTGTAAGGCTGTGGGTCTGATACGGGGGTCCTGGGGCCGGCCGGGGACTCAGTGAAGCTCACCGAGTCCCCGTACCGGACTCCCGTCAGACCTCTTCGACGCTGCTCGGCTCGCGCCGGGACAGGTCGATACCGAGCTCCTCCGCTGCGCGGAAGACGTCCTCGTCGGTGTCGCGCATCTCGATGGACATGCCGTCCGAGGACAGCACCTCCACGTTGAGGCACAGGGACTGCATCTCCTTGATGAGCACCTTGAAGGACTCGGGGATGCCGGGCTCAGGGATGTTCTCGCCCTTGACGATGGCCTCGTAGACCTTCACGCGGCCGGTCACGTCGTCGGACTTGATCGTCAGCAGCTCCTGGAGGGCGTACGCGGCGCCGTAAGCCTCCAGCGCCCACACCTCCATCTCACCGAAGCGCTGGCCACCGAACTGGGCCTTACCACCCAGCGGCTGCTGGGTGATCATCGAGTACGGGCCGGTCGAACGGGCGTGCAGCTTGTCGTCGACCAGGTGGTGGAGCTTGAGGATGTACATGTACCCGACCGAGATCGGGTCCGGGAACGGCTCGCCGGAGCGGCCGTCGAACAGGCGCGCCTTGCCGGAGGGGAGCACCATGCGCTCGCCGTCGCGGTTCGGGATGGTGTGCTGGAGCAGACCCGCGAGCTCGTCCTCACGCGCACCGTCGAAGACCGGGGTGGCGACGTTGGTGCCGGGGGCGACCTTGTCGGCACCGATGGCCTGGAGGCGCTGCGCCCACTCGTCGGCGAGGCCGGAGACGTCCCAGCCGCGGCTGGCGAGCCAGCCGAGGTGGATCTCCAGGACCTGTCCCGGGTTCATTCGGGACGGGACGCCGAGCGGGTTGAGGATGATGTCGACCGGGGTGCCGTCCTCGAGGAAGGGCATGTCCTCGATCGGGAGGATCTTGGAGATGACACCCTTGTTGCCGTGACGGCCGGCGAGCTTGTCACCGTCGGTGATCTTGCGCTTCTGGGCGACGTAGACGCGGACCAACTGGTTCACGCCCGGGGGAAGCTCGTCGCCCTCCTCGCGGTCGAAGACGCGGACGCCGATGACCTTGCCGGTCTCGCCGTGCGGGACCTTCAGCGAGGTGTCACGGACCTCACGGGCCTTCTCACCGAAGATCGCGCGGAGCAGGCGCTCCTCCGGGGTCAGCTCGGTCTCACCCTTGGGCGTGACCTTGCCGACCAGGATGTCGCCGGCGACGACCTCGGCACCGATGCGGATGATGCCGCGCTCGTCGAGGTCGGCGAGGACCTCCTCGGAGACGTTCGGGATGTCCCGGGTGATCTCCTCGGGGCCGAGCTTGGTGTCACGGGCGTCGACCTCGTGCTCCTCGATGTGGATCGAGGAGAGGACGTCGTCCTGCACGAGGCGCTGCGACAGGATGATCGCGTCCTCGTAGTTGTGACCCTCCCACGGCATGAACGCGACGAGCAGGTTCTTGCCGAGCGCCATCTCACCGTTCTCGGTGGCGGGGCCGTCGGCGAGGACCTGGCCCTCGATCACGCGGTCGCCCTCGGAGACGACGACCTTCTGGTTGACCGAGGTGCCCTGGTTCGAGCGGGAGAACTTGGCCAGGCGGTACGTGATGTAGGTGCCGTCGTCGTTGGCCACGGTGATGTAGTCCGCGGACAGCTCCTGGATGACACCGTCCTTCTCGGCCTTGAGCACGTCGCCGGCGTCGGTGGCGCAGCGGTACTCCATGCCGGTGCCGACGAGCGGGGCCTCCGACTTAATCAGCGGGACGGCCTGACGCATCATGTTCGCGCCCATGAGGGCACGGTTGGCGTCGTCGTGCTCGAGGAACGGGATCATGGCGGTCGCGACCGACACCATCTGGCGCGGCGAGACGTCCATGTAGTCGACGTCGGCCGGCGGGACGTAGTCGACCTCGCCACCACGGCGGCGGACCAGGACGCGGGCCTCGGTGAACTGAAGCTCGTCGTTCAGGGTCGCGTTCGCCTGGGCGATGACGAAGCGGTCCTCCTCGTCGGCGGTCAGGTAGTCGACCTCGTCGGTGACCTGGCCGTCGACGACCTTGCGGTACGGCGTCTCGACGAAGCCGAACGCGTTGACGCGGCCGTACGAGGCGAGCGAACCGATCAGACCGATGTTCGGGCCTTCGGGGGTCTCGATCGGGCACATGCGTCCGTAGTGGGACGGGTGCACGTCTCGGACCTCGAAGCCGGCCCGCTCACGGGACAGACCACCCGGGCCCAGCGCCGACAGACGGCGCTTGTGGGTGAGACCCGACAGCGGGTTGTTCTGGTCCATGAACTGCGAGAGCTGGCTGGTGCCGAAGAACTCCTTGATGGAGGCGACGACCGGCCGGATGTTGATCAGGGTCTGCGGCGTGATCGCCTCGACGTCCTGGGTGGTCATCCGCTCGCGGACGACGCGCTCCATACGAGCCAGACCCGTGCGGACCTGGTTCTGGATCAGCTCGCCGACGTTGCGCAGACGACGGTTGCCGAAGTGGTCGATGTCGTCGGTCTCGACGACGATCGTGTTGCCGTTCTCGCCGACCGTCTCGGTCTCGCCGGCGTGCAGCTTCACCAGGTACTTGATGGTCGCGATGATGTCGTCGGTGGTGAGGACACCCGCGTCCAGCGGCTCGTCGGCCCCGAGCTTCTTGTTGACCTTGTAGCGGCCGACCTTCGCGAGGTCGTAGCGCTTCGGGTTGAAGTACAGGTTCTCGAGCAGCGTCTGGGCGGCCTCGCGCGTCGGCGGCTCGCCCGGACGGAGCTTGCGGTAGATGTCGAGCAGCGCGTCGTCCTGGCCCTGGGTGTGGTCCTTCTCCAGGGTGGCGCGCATGGACTCGTACTCGCCGAACTCCTGCAGGATCTGCTCGGTGGTCCAGCCGAGCGCCTTGAGGAGGACGGTGACGGACTGCTTGCGCTTGCGGTCGATGCGGACGCCGACCATGTCGCGCTTGTCGATCTCCATCTCCAGCCAGGCACCCCGGGACGGGATGATCTTGGCGGAGAAGATGTCCTTGTCGGACGTCTTGTCGATGGAGGAGTCGAAGTAGACACCGGGGGAACGGACGAGCTGCGACACGACGACACGCTCGGTGCCGTTGATGACGAAGGTGCCCTTGTTGGTCATCAGCGGGAAGTCGCCCATGAAGACCGTCTGGGACTTGATCTCGCCGGTCTCGTTGTTCGTGAACTCGGCGGTCACGAAGAGCGGGGCACCGTAGGTGAAGTCACGGTCCTTGCACTCGTCGATCGAGTTCTTCGGCGGCTCGAAGCGGTGGTCGCGGAAGGTCAGCGACATCGACCCGGAGAAGTCCTCGATCGGGGAGATCTCCTCGAAGATCTCCTCCAGGCCGGACTTCGTGGGGACGTCCTGTCCCGACTCAAGGGCGGCCTCGACGCGAGCCTTCCACGCGGCGTTGCCGAGCAGCCAGTCGAAGCTCTCGGTCTGGAGCGCGAGGAGGTTCGGAACCTCGAGGGGCTCCTTGATCTTTGCAAAGGAGATGCGCAGCGGGGCGGTGCTGGCGCCGTTGTTCGTATTGGTCGAGGCGTTGCGCGAGGCGGCCAAGAGGGGGTCCTTCCGAGGGCTCGGACTCACTACGCGCGTACCGGTCCCTAGCGGAGCCCCCTGGGCGGATGACCCTGAAACGGCTGGAAGGCCAGGTCAGGGGCGGTGGGCCCAGGATGCAGATGCGAGGGGATGCCCCTGGTGACGGGCAGGGGGCAGCTAACAGGCAGCGCAAAGGGTCAGTGTAGCCACTTGGCCCACTGATGTCCAGGGCGAGTAAATCGCAACCCTCGTTGTTCTCAACTCCGCGCTACCTCGCGCCGTGCGGCGCACCTCGATACTGCCCGTTCGGTCGTCGATCCATGCCTCGGAAACGGATCGTTGTGACGACGCGTCCTGAGAATTGCGCGCTGCGTGCGGTTCGTCAAGGCCCCTGCCTCTGCGCGGCGCACGGCGAAGATCACCATACTCCGCTTCCCCGGGCCCGTACGACCGCCGCCACGCGAGTCCCCGGGAACGCCGAAGGGCGACCACCCAGATGGATGATCGCCCTTCGGGCTCAGAGCGTTACAGGACGCTCAGAGGAGTCGCGAGACGCGACGCGGTCTTACTTGACCTCGACGGAGGCGCCGGCGCCCTCGAGGGCCTCCTTGGCCTTGTCAGCGGCTTCCTTGTTGACCTTCTCGAGGACCGGCTTCGGGGTGCCGTCGACGAGGTCCTTGGCCTCCTTCAGACCCAGGGAGGTCAGCTCACGCACGACCTTGATGACCTGGATCTTCTTGTCGCCGGCGCCGGTGAGGATGACGTCGAACTCGTCCTTCTCCTCGACGGCCTCGGCGCCACCGGCGCCCGCACCGGCACCCGGGGCGGCAACGGCGACGGCCGCGGCGGCGGTGACGTCGAACTTCTCCTCGAACGCCTTCACGAACTCGGAGAGCTCGATGAGGGTCATCTCCTCGAACTGCGCGAGCAGGTCTTCCTGAGAGAGCTTCGCCATGATGGGCGATCCTTCCACTAAATCGGCAGGTGCCGGATGTACATGTGAGGCGGGCGTACGTTCGGCCCGCTGCGACCCGCTCCGCCGGCTAGGCGGCGGCCCGGATCATTGCGCGAGCCGAATTACTCGGCACCGCCCTGCTCGGCCTGCTTGGCACGGAGCGCGTCCACGGTGCGGACGAGCTTCGACGGCAGCGCCTGGAAGAGCTGAGCAGCCTGGGACTGCTTGCCCTTGAACGCGCCGGCCAGCTTGCTGAGCAGAACCTCGCGGGACTCGAGGTCCGCAAGCTTCTTGATCTCATCGGCGGACAGCGCCTTACCCTCAAGGACACCGCCCTTGATGATGAGGTTCGGGTTGTCCTTGGCGAAGTCACGCAGCGCCTTCGCCGACTCCACCGGGTCACCGGTGACGAAGGCGACCGCGGTCGGACCAGTGAACTGGTCGTCCAGCGCGGTGATCCCGGCCTGGTTGGCCGCAATCTTGGTCAGCGTGTTCTTCACCACGGCGTACTGGGCGTTCTCACCGAGCGAACGACGCAGCGTCTTGAGCTGCGCCACGGTGAGACCCCGGTACTCGGTCAGCACAGCGGCGTTCGAGCTGCGGAACTGGTCCTCCAGCTCGGCCACCGAGGCAGCCTTGTCGGGCCTTGCCATAAGCGTCGGCCTCCTTCCGGGTGATGGGACCGCGCGGAAGGGACTGAACAAAACAAAACGCCCCGGGCGCAGGCGCACGGGGCTCAGCTCGACCGCATCGAGAACGATCCGGGAACTCATCCACTGTCACCTGCGCGGGTCGCTCGCATCTCTCAGCGAATCCTTCGGCCTCCGCACCCTCACAGGCACGGCGACGACCAGCGGTCTTTGGCTTCTGTGGAAGAGTACGCGACGGTGTCGTCCAGGAGCAAATCAGCCCTGCTCGGCCTGCTTCAGCAGCGCGAACAGGTCGACGGTGTCCTCCGCCGGCGGCGCCTGGACGGCGGCCTCGGCGCCGTAGTCGCTGTAGTCGGCCGTGATGGTGGTCAGGGCCTCGGCGGCCTGCATCTTGACGGTCATCCGGACCGGGTAGTTGTCCTTGTCGACCCACAGCTCGGTGTCGTAGCCGCTGATCCCCGCCTTCTCAGCGGCGGCGATGACGCTCTTGCGCTGCTCGGCGGTCAGCGGGGAGTTCTTGTTGGTGGCCACCATCTCCTCGACGGTCAGCTCGCCCTTGTAGTGCTGGACCGTGACGCCGTTGATCTTCTCCTCGCCGAGGTGCTTCACGTTCGGCGACTCGACGAGCAGGGCGAGCTGCTGGGACGGGTCCTGGTTCATGTTGTCCAGGCCGGCGGTCATCTGCTTCTGCAGGGCCTTGTCCCCGCTCGCCTCTGCGGCCGCCTTGAGGTCGATCTTCATCCAGCGCTTGCCGTCCATCTGGGCGGCCCGCTCGGCACCCATGTCCATGTACATCGCGCCGCCGAGCATCAGCATGCGCGACGTCTGGGGACCGGCCGGATCGGCCGCCAGGAGGGTCGAGTCGGACACCGTGAGGTCCGCGACCGAGGGGTTCCAGCCCACGACCCCGCTCACCGTGCCGGCCCCGGAGCCCTCGCCGCCCTGCGGCGTCGCGATGACGATCCGCATGGTCACCTTGGCCGACTTGGCCTCGGACGTCTTCCGGAACGCCGCCGTGAGCGCCTTCGTCACCTCGCCGAGCCCCATCGCCCCCGCCTTCACGGGCGCCTCCGCGGCCTTCTCGGCGTCGCCGCCGTCCTGGCAGCCTGCCACCCCCGTGACGACGGCGGTCGCGGTCAGCGCGACACCCGCGCGCTTCCATGCGGACATGCCCATGAGTCCCACCCCTTGTGCTCTTCCGTTCGAATGCCCCGGGGCACCGTATCCCGGGGCACCGACAGCCGCGCACGAAATAAAACCGCCCCCTACGCCTCTCCGGAGGCGTAGGGGGCGGTTTCAGGACGCTGGAGCCGTGAGGGGCTCCTGAGCCTTCAGGGGGCTCAGACCGCGGCCGGGTCCTCCTCGACGAGGAGGTTGCGGGTGCGGTTCGGGTCGACCGGAATGCCGGGGCCCATCGTGGTGGCGATGGCGGCCTTCTTGATGTAGCGACCCTTGGCGGCGGACGGCTTCAGACGGAGGATCTCCTCCAGCGCGGCGCCGTAGTTCTCCACCAGCTTGGTGTCGTCGAAGGACACCTTGCCGATGATGAAGTGCAGGTTCGAGTGCTTGTCGACGCGGAACTCGATCTTGCCGCCCTTGATGTCGTTGACAGCCTTGGCGACATCGGGGGTGACGGTGCCGGTCTTCGGGTTCGGCATGAGACCACGCGGGCCGAGGACGCGGCCGAGGCGGCCGACCTTGCCCATGAGGTCCGGGGTGGCCACCACGGCGTCGAACTCGTTCAGGCGGTTGCCCTTGGAGATCTCGTCGATGAGCTCGTCGGAGCCGACGATGTCGGCGCCCGCGGCGATCGCGGCCTCGGCACGGTCACCGGTCGCGAAGACCAGGACCCGGGCGGTCTTACCGGTGCCGTGCGGAAGGTTCACGGTGCCACGGACCATCTGGTCGGCCTTGCGCGGGTCGACACCCAGGCGGAAGGCGACCTCGACGGTGCCGTCGAACTTCGTGGTGGAGGTCTCCTTGGCCAGACGCACGGCCTCGAGCGGGGCGTAGAGCTTCTCCCGGTCGATCTTCGCGTCGGCAGCGCGGAGAGACTTGCTGCGCTTCACTTCTGCTCCTGTGTTCGTTTCAGGTGTGGAGTCGTGGTACGGGCCAGCGCTGGCCCTGCCACTGAGGTCTTACGGGGAGCTGATCAGCCCTCGACCGTGATGCCCATGGAACGGGCGGTGCCGGCGATGATCTTCTCGGCGGCGTCCAGGTCGTTGGCGTTCAGGTCGGGCAGCTTGACCGACGCGATCTCGCGGACCTGGGCGCTCGTGAGCTTCGCGACCTTGGTCTTGTGCGGCTCGCCGGAGCCCTTGTCCACACCCGCGGCCTTGAGGATCAGCTTGGCGGCCGGCGGAGTCTTGGTGATGAAGGTGAAGGAACGGTCCTCGTAGACCGTGATCTCCACCGGCACGACCATGCCACGCTGCGACTCGGTCGCGGCGTTGTAGGCCTTGCAGAACTCCATGATGTTGACGCCGTGCTGACCCAGCGCGGGGCCGACCGGCGGGGCCGGGTTGGCCGCACCGGCGTTGATCTGGAGCTTGATAAGCCCCGTGACCTTCTTCTTCTTGGGAGGCATAGCTCTCTCCGGGTCCTAGTGAGAGTTTTCAGCCGGTCCATCCGGTCATCCGGATGGAGGCATACCGCACAACGATAACGGGTATAGCTGCGCGGCCAAAAACCGAGCAGGTCAGAGCGGCTCTGAGAGCCACTCTGACCTGTCCGGAAACCTGATGCGTCAGTTCTTCTGGATCTGGTCGAAGCTGAGCTCGACCGGGGTCTCGCGACCGAAGATCTCGACGAGGCCCTTGACCTTCTTCGAGTCGGCGTTGATCTCGTTGATCGTGGCCTGGAGGGTGGCGAAGGGGCCGTCCGTGACGGTGACCGAGTCGCCGACCTCGAAGTCGAGGACCTGGACCTCGACCTTGCGGGCCGGAGCCGGCTTGCCCTCGGCCTCGGCGGCCTCGCGGGCGGCCTTCTCCTCGGCCTCGGGGGCGAGCATCTTGACGATCTCGTCCAGGGTCAGCGGGTACGGGTCGTAGGCGTTGCCCACGAAGCCGGTGACGCCCGGCGTGTTGCGGACGACGCCCCAGGACTCGTTCGTCAGGTCCATGCGGACGAGCACGTAACCGGGCAGCTTGTTCTGCCGGACGTTCTTGCGCTCGCCGTTCTTGATCTGGACGATCTCTTCCTCGGGGACCTCGGCCTGGTAGATGAAGTCCTCGACGTTCAGCGAGACGGCACGCTGCTCCAGGTTGGCCTTCACGCGCTTCTCGTAGCCCGCGTAGGTGTGGATCACGTACCACTCGCCGGGCAGGCCGCGCAGCTCCTCGCGGAGCGCGGCGACGGGGTCGACCGGAGCGGCGGGCTCGACGGCCTCCTCCGCTTCCTCGGTCTCCTCGGACGCCTCCACGGCCTCCGCGGCCTCTTCCTCGGCGGCCTCGACGTCGGCGTTCTCGGTGCCGTCGCCCTCGGTCTCCGCGGTGTCCTCAGCCTCGACCTCGTCGACCTCGGCCTCGTCGACCTCGTCGGTCTCGACGTCCGCAGCCTCGGCCCGGTCCTCGTCGGCCGCCTCGACGATGTCGAGCTCGTCCTCGACGGACTCGGACTCGAAGGCGTCGTTCAGGTTCGCGTCAGACACGGTGGCTGCTTCTTCCTGCGATACAGATGGGGTGGAACAAAAAGTCAGCCGAAGACGTACTTGACTGCTTCCTGGAAGCCATAGTCAATCACGGTCACGAGGCCGATCATGATGACAACGAAGACAATCACCACAGTGGTGTACGTCGTCAACTGGCCTCGCGTGGGCCAGACGACCTTGCGGAGCTCCGCGACGACCTGGCGGTAGAACAGCGCGAGACGGCCGAGGGGGCCCTTCTTACCGCGCTTGCCGCCCTTACGGGACTTCTTCTTGGAGTCCTGAGCAGCGTCTTCGGCATCAGGCATGTCGATGGAGCCTACGGCGTCCGTCACGATCTCTCACCTGATTCCGGGTCGTGGCCGTGCCGCGCCCGGGGTGGAGCCGCACGGCGGTGCAATGAAGTACGTACATGCGCACACAACCTGGCGGTGTGTGTAGCAGGGCCGGAGGGACTTGAACCCCCAACCGCCGGTTTTGGAGACCGGTGCTCTACCAATTGAGCTACGACCCTTTGTGGTTCCCCCAACCTACCGCATCGTGAGATGTGGTCGGTGCGGGCCAACGAGCAGTGAGTGTACGTGGTCATGGGCCCTCACGTCGAACAGAAACGGCTCCGACCTGGTCCCGGGCGAGTCCCGGGCGGGTCCCGGACCCCTCCCGGGCGCGCGTACGACCGGGAATGACCGGTCCTGTCCGCTCCGTGAAACCTGTGTGCCGGGCCCGGACGGGGTCTGGGACGATGGGCCGCATGAGCGCTGCTACCCCTCCCACCGAGCGCCGGGTCTCCGCCCGGATCGGTGCGATCTCCGAGTCCGCCACCCTCGCCGTCGACGCCAAGGCCAAGGCCCTCAAGGCCGCCGGGCGCCCGGTCATCGGCTTCGGCGCGGGTGAGCCCGACTTCCCGACGCCGGACTACATCGTCGAGGCGGCCGTCGAGGCATGCAAGAACCCGAAGTACCACCGCTACACGCCGGCCGGCGGCCTGCCCGAGCTCAAGGAGGCCATCGCCGCCAAGACGCTGCGCGACTCCGGCTACGAGGTCGACGCCTCCCAGGTACTGGTGACCAACGGCGGCAAGCAGGCCATCTACGAGGCGTTCGCCGCGATCCTCGACCCGGGCGACGAGGTCATCGTCCCGGCCCCGTACTGGACCACGTACCCGGAGTCGATCCGCCTGGCGGGCGGTGTGCCGGTGGAGGTCGTGGCCGACGAGACGACCGGCTACCGGGTGTCGGTGGAGCAGCTCGAGGCGGCGCGCACGGAGCGGACCAAGGTCGTCCTCTTCGTCTCCCCCTCGAACCCGACCGGCGCGGTCTACAGCGAGGCCGACGCCGAGGCGATCGGCCGCTGGGCCGTCGAGCACGGCCTGTGGGTGCTGACCGACGAGATCTATGAGCACCTTGTCTACGGGGACGCGAAGTTCACCTCGCTGCCGGCGCTCGTGCCCGAGCTGCGCGACAAGTGCGTCGTGGTCAACGGTGTCGCCAAGACGTACGCGATGACGGGCTGGCGCGTGGGCTGGATCGTCGGCCCGAAGGACGTCGTGAAGGCCGCGACCAACCTGCAGTCGCACGCCACCTCCAACGTCAGCAACGTGGCGCAGGTCGCCGCGCTCGCCGCCGTCTCCGGGAACCTGGACGCGGTCGCCGAGATGCGCGGCGCCTTCGACCGCCGCCGCCAGACGATCGTGCGGATGCTCAACGAGATCGAGGGCGTGTACTGCCCGACGCCGGAGGGCGCGTTCTACGCGTACCCGTCGGTGAAGGGCCTGCTCGGCAAGGAGATCCGCGGCCGGCGCCCGCAGGACTCGGTCGAGCTCGCCGCGCTGATCCTGGACGAGGCCGAGGTCGCGGTCGTCCCGGGCGAGGCGTTCGGCACGCCGGGCTACCTGCGCCTTTCGTACGCGTTGGGCGACGAGGACCTGGTGGAGGGCGTGTCCCGGATCCAGAAGCTGCTCGCCGAGGCGCGCGACTGACCACGTACTGAATTCAGTATGTGCAGCGGGCCCCTGGTTCTCCGGAACCGGGGGCCCGTTTCTGCGTTCTAGCGGGGTCCCGATCGGGGAAACGGACTGTTCTCGTCCATCCGGGTGCGGCAGTATCAGCCGATGGAGCACGTTCACCGCGACCTCGCCGCCCTCCCCAAGGCCCATCTGCACCTGCACTTCACCGGCTCGATGCGGCCCTCCACCCTGCTCGAACTGGCCGACAAGTACGGGGTGCACCTCCCCGAGGCGCTCAAGGGCGGTACACCGCCGAAGCTGCGGGCCACCGACGAGCGCGGCTGGTTCCGCTTCCAGCGGCTCTACGACATCGCCCGGTCCTGCCTGCGCGAGCCCGAGGACATCCGGCGGCTGGTACGGGAGGCGGCGGAGGAGGACGTCAGGGACGGGTCCGGCTGGCTGGAGATCCAGGTCGACCCGACCTCGTACGCGCCGCTGCTCGGCGGTCTGATCCCCGCCATGGAGGTCATCCTGGACGCGGTGGACGCCGCCTCCCGCGAGACCGGGCTCGGGATGCGGGTGGTGGTGGCGGCGAACCGGATGAAGCATCCCCTGGAGGCGCGCACCCTGGCCCGGCTCGCGGTGCGCTACGCGGACCGGGGCGTGGTCGGCTTCGGGCTGTCCAACGACGAGCGGCGCGGCCTGGCCCGTGACTTCGACCGGGCCTTCGCCATCGCCCGTGACGGCGGGCTGCTCGCGGCGCCGCACGGCGGCGAGCTGACCGGCCCGTTCTCGGTGCGGGACTGCCTGGACGACCTGCGGGCGGCCCGGGTGGGGCACGGGGTGCGGGCGGCGGAGGACCCGCGGCTGCTGCGCAGGCTCGCGGAGCGCGGGGTCACCTGCGAGGTGTGCCCGGCGTCCAACGTGGCGCTCGGGGTGTACGAGAAGCCGGAGGACGTGCCGCTGCGGACGCTCTTCGACGCGGGGGTGCCGATGGCGCTCGGCGCGGACGACCCGCTGCTCTTCGGCTCGCGGCTGGCGGCGCAGTACGAGATCGCCCGCGAGCACCACGGCTTCACGGACGCGGAGCTCGCGGAGCTGGCCCGGCAGTCCGTGCGCGGGTCGGCGGCCCCGGAGGACGTGCGGCGGAAGCTGCTGGCGGGGATCGACGACTGGCTGGCCCTGCCGGCGGGCGGCGCCCGCTAGCCGAGTCCGCGCACGAGGGAGCGGGCGAGCCCGCGGGCGCGGAGTCGTCGAGGTCCCTCGCGGGCTCAGAGCCGGACGCCGACCATCACGGGTTCGTTGACGAGGGTGATCCCGAAGGCGTCCTCGACCCCGGCGACGACCTCGCGGGCGAGCGCGAGCAGGTCCTCGGTGGTCGCCTCGCCCCGGTTGGTGAGGGCGAGGGTGTGCTTGGTGGAGATCCGGGCGGGCCCGGAGCCGTACCCCTTCACGAAGCCGGCCTTGTCGATCAGCCAGGCCGCCGAGGTCTTGACCGAGCCGTCCTCGCCCACCGGATAGGCGGGCGGGGCGACCTCGGGGCCGAGCCGGTCGGCGACGCGCGCGCGGAAGGCGGCGTACCGCTCCGCCGTCAGGATCGGGTTGGTGAAGAACGACCCCGCCGACCACGTGTCGTGGTCCTCCGGGTCGAGGACCATGCCCTTGCCGGCCCGCAGCTTCAGCACGGTCTCCCGCGCCCGCTCCAGTGGCACCCGCTCGCCCACCTCGACTCCGAGGGCGCGGGCGGTCTCCGCGTACGCGAGGGGCGCGGACAGCCCGTCGGCGTCCTCCAGCTCGAAGCGGACCCGGAGGACGACATAGCGGTCGGGGTCCTGCTTGAAGCGGCTGTGCCGGTACGAGAAGGCGCACTCGGCGTTCGTGAGGACGACCGTCTCCTCGGCCCGGCGGTCGTAGGCGACGACCTCGGTGATGGTGGCGGAGACGTCCTGGCCGTAGGCGCCGACGTTCTGGATGGGGGTGGCGCCGGCCGAGCCGGGGATGCCGGCCAGGCACTCGATCCCGGCGAGCCCGGCCTCGACGGTCCGCGCGACGGCGTCCGTCCAGACCTCGCCGGCGGCGAGCTCCAGGCGGGTCCCGTCGAGGACGAAGCCGCGGGTGGCGATGTGCAGGGCGGTGCCGTCGAAGCCCTTGTCGCCGATGACCAGGTTGGAACCGCCGCCGACGACCAGCAGCGGCGTCCCGGCGGCATCGGCCTCGCGGACCGCGGCGATCACCTCGTCGTCCGTGGTGGCGGTGACGAGCCGGGCGGCGGGCCCGCCGAGCCGGAAGGTGGTCAGGGGGGCGAGGGGGGCGTCGTGGAGGAGCTGCACGGGCACCAAGGTACGGGCTTCAGCCGGGACAGCAGAAATGCCGAGGCCCCCGGCGCAGTGCGCCGGGGGCCTCGCGGATGTCGCTCAGGCGAGCTCGACCACGGCCCGGCTCATCCCCAGCACCTTCTGCCCGGCGCTGGTCGCCGTGAGGTCGACCCGCACCCGCCGGTCGTCGAGCTTGGCCGCCACCTTCGCGGAGACCTCGATCACGGCGCCCTGGTCGTCGTCCGGGACGACGACCGGCTTGGTGAAGCGGACGCCGTACTCGACGACGGCGGCCGGGTCGCCGGTCCAGTCCGTCACGACGCGGATCGCCTCGGCCATGGTGAACATGCCGTGGGCGATGACGTCGGGCAGGCCGACCTCGCGGGCGAACCGCTCGTTCCAGTGGATCGGGTTGAAGTCACCGGAGGCACCCGCGTACCGGACGAGCGTGGCGCGGGTCACGGGGAAGCTCTGGGCGGGCAGCTCGGTGCCGACCTCGACCTCGTCGTAGGCGATCTTCGCGGTCACGGTCAGACCTCCTCGGGGGCGCGGGACACGAGCTTGGTCCAGGCGGTCACGACGTGCTCGCCGCTCTCGTCGTGGACCTCGCCGCGGATGTCCAGGATGTCGTTGCCGGCGAGCGACTTGATGGCCTCGATGGTGCTGGTGACGGAGAGGCGGTCGCCGGCGCGTACGGGGCGCGTGTAGGCGAACTTCTGGTCGCCGTGGACGACGCGGCTGTAGTCCAGGCCGAGCTGGGGGTCCTCGATGACCTGGCCCGCGGCCTTGAAGGTGATCGCGAAGACGAAGGTCGGCGGGGCGACGACGTCGGGGTGGCCGAGGGCCTTGGCGGCCTCCTGGTCGGTGTACGCGGGATTCGCGTCACCGATCGCCTCGGCGAATTCGCGGATCTTCTCGCGGCCGACCTCGTAGGGCGCGGTGGGCGGATAGGTCCGGCCCACGAAGGACTGGTCGAGCGCCATGGACTCGATACCTCCTGCTGGTCCTGCTGGATGTGGTGCGTGGTGCGAAATTCTGCTGCGGCAAACGACACGAGGCCGCCCCCGGCTGGGGACGGCCTCGTGTACGAGCCTGTTTAGCGCGTCTCGCGGTGCGCGGTGTGCGAGTTGCAGCGAGGGCAGTGCTTCTTCATCTCAAGACGGTCCGGGTTGTTACGCCGGTTCTTCTTGGTGATGTAGTTCCGCTCCTTGCACTCCACGCAGGCCAGCGTGATCTTCGGGCGGACGTCGGTGGCAGCCACGTGAGTGCTCCTTGACGGACGGGTGGACGGATGAACGCAGAAAAGAGTAGCCGATCGTAGGACCGACCCCACAATCGGCTACTGAGGGTAGCGGTGACCGGACTTGAACCGGTGACACAGCGATTATGAGCCGCTTGCTCTACCGACTGAGCTACACCGCTTTGATGATCCGGTCCCGCCCGAAGGCGGGTCCTTCTCACCAGAGCCCCAATACGGAATCGAACCGTAGACCTTCTCCTTACCATGGAGACGCTCTGCCGACTGAGCTATTGGGGCGAGCAGGGAAGACATTACACGGTCCCCGGCCCATCGCCCAAATCCGTTTCCGCGGCCGCCCGCGGCCCCTCCCGCGCGCGCGTCCCCACCGCCTCCTAGGCCACTCGTGCACTCATCAGTACGACTATTGCGCTCCTCCTCGAAGGCGGGTGCGGCCGCCCCTAGGCTCGGGCCCACGCTGCGTGATCTTGATCTTGGCGAGCCCGTGAGGAGCCCGATGTCAGCCGACAGCAAGCAGCCCCAGCCGCCGCCCGACGACCGGGCCGCGGCCACCGCCGACGCCTCCTCGCTGCTGCTCTCCAACGCGCGGCTCACCGACGGGCGCACCGTCGACGTGCGGCTCGTCGGCGGCCGGATCGAGGCCGTCGGCACCGCGGGCAGCCTCTCCACCGTCGGCGCCCGCGTCGACCTCGCCGGCTATCTGCTGCTGCCCGCCCCCGCCGAGCCCCACGCGCACGCCGACACCGCGCTCACCGCCGACTCCCCCGGCCCCGTCTCGTACACCGCCGAGGAAGTCCAGCGCCGGGCCACCGAGGCGGCGCTGCTCCAGCTCGGGCACGGCGCGACCGCGCTGCGCGCCCAGGTGCGGATCGGCGACGTGCACGGCCTCGGGCCGCTGGAGGCCGTCCTGCAGGCCCGGCGCTCGCTGCGCGGCCTCGCCGACCTGACCGCCGTGGCGGTGCCCCGGCTGCTCACCGGCGCGGCCGGCGCCGACGGGCTGGCGATGCTCCGGGACGCGGTGAAGATGGGCGCCGGGGTGGTCGGGGGCTGCCCGGACCTGGACCCGGACCCGACGGGTTACGTGGAGGCGGTCCTGGACGTGGCCGCCGAGCACGGCTGCCCGGTGGACCTGCACCTCGACGGCGACGACCCGGCCCGGCTCGCCCGGCTGGCGGCGATGGCGGGCGGGCTGCGGCCCGGGGTGACCGTCGGGCCCTGCGCCGGGCTCGGCCGGCTGCCCGCCGACCAGGCACGGCGGGCGGCGGACCGGCTGGCGGCGGCCGGGGTGACCGTGGTGTGCCTGCCCCAGGGCGGCTGCGGGGGCACCGAGCTGCGCGGCGCGGCCCCGGTGCGGCTGCTGCGGGCCGCCGGGGTGCGGGTCGCGGCGGGCGGCGGGGCGCTGCGCGACGTCTCCAATCCGGTGGGGCGCGGCGATCCGCTGGAGGCCGCCTACCTGCTGGCGTCGCTGGGCGGGCTGCCGCCCCAGGAGGCGTACGGGGCGGTGAGCACGGGCGCGCGGGCGGCGATGGGCCTTCCGGAGGTACGGGTGGAGGCGGGCTTCCCGGCAGAGCTGCTGGCGGTGCGGGGCGAGCGGCTCGCGGGCGTGCTCTCCCTCGCGTACAGCCGGATCGTGGTCCATCGGGGGCGGGTGGTGGCGCGGACCAGCGCTGTGCGGGAGTACTGCGACTCGGCGGCGGCCCTGGATCTGCCCCGGCAGGCGCGGCCGGACGCGGGAGGGCCGGGCGGGCCGGGAGGCCCGGGCGGGCCCGGGGCCGTACGGTCGTGAGTATGCGCGTAGTCATCGCTGGAGGACACGGAAAGATCGCCCGGCGGCTCGAGCGGCTGCTCACCGCGGGCGGACACGAGCCGGTGGGAATCATCCGCAGCCCCGATCAGGCCGACGACCTGCGGGAGGCGGGTGCCGAACCGGCCCTGATGGACCTGGAGTCGGCCTCGGTGGAGGAGGTCGCGGCGATCCTGCAGGGCGCCGACGCGGCCGTCTTCGCGGCCGGCGCGGGCCCGGGCAGCGACGCCGCCCGCAAGGAGACGGTGGACCGAGGGGCGTGCGTCCTGCTCGCCGACGCGGCGGAGCGCGCGGGCGTACGCCGTTTCCTGGTGGTCTCCTCGATGGGCGCCCAGGCGGGGCACGAGGGGGACGCGGTCTTCGACGCCTATCTGCGCGCCAAGGGCGCCGCGGACGACGACATCCGCGCCCGCCCGGGCCTGGACTGGACGATCCTGCGCCCCGGCATGCTCACCGACGACGCCGGCACCGGCCTGGTCCGCCTGGAGGCCCACACCGGCCGCGGCCCGATCCCCCGCGACGACGTGGCCGCCGTCCTCGCCGAACTCCTCGACACCCCGGCGACGGCGGGCCTGACCCTGGAACTGATCTCCGGTTCGACCCCGGTGGCGGTCGCCGTCCGCGACGTCGCCGGCAACTGACCGCCCCGGACCCCGACCCGGGCCCCGGTCCGGAAAAGCGAGAAGGTCCCCGGTGCGAACACCGGGGACCTTCTGCATCGCGTGGCGGCGCCAGGATTCGAACCTGGGTAGGCTAAGCCGACGGATTTACAGTCCGCTCCCATTGGCCACTCGGGCACACCGCCATGGGATCGCTGCCTCGAAGCCGCTTTTCGGCGGTGCTCCCTGGCAACGACGTAAACAATACCTGATGCCCGGGGGTGCTTCGCCACCGGATTGATCACGGCTCCGGGGCGGTACGGGTGGCTACGCTTTGTGCCGTACCCGAACGCATCCGAGCAAGGAGCCTCACCTCATGGCCGACTCCAGTTTCGACATCGTCTCCAAGGTCGAGCGGCAGGAGGTCGACAACGCCCTCAACCAGGCCGCGAAGGAGATCTCGCAGCGCTACGACTTCAAGGGCACCAACGCGACGATCTCCTGGTCGGGCGAGAAGATCCTCATGCAGGCGAACGGCGAGGAGCGGGTCAAGGCGATCCTCGACATCTTCCAGTCCAAGCTGATCAAGCGGGGGATCTCGCTGAAGTCGCTGGACGTGGAGGGCGAGCCGCAGTTGTCCGGCAAGGAGTACAAGCTCTTCGCCTCCATCCAGGAGGGCATCTCCCAGGAGAACGCCAAGAAGGTCTCCAAGATCATCCGCGACGAGGGCCCCAAGGGCGTCAAGGCGCAGGTGCAGGGCGACGAGCTGCGGGTCAGCTCGAAGAGCCGGGACGACCTCCAGGCCGTGCAGCAGCTCCTCAAGGGCAAGGACCTCGACTTCGCGATCCAGTTCGTGAACTACCGGTAGGACCTCGCCGCGGGCCGGCCCCCAGGGTCGTGTCCGAAAACCGCCAGCCGGCGTCTTCGGCGGCTCGCACACTGGACCCATGACGACGATGAGCACGCTCCACACCCACGTCGACGGCCCCCTCGGCCCGATGCTCCTGGTGGGGCACCTGGCCGACGGGGGTCGGTTCGTGCTGCGGTCGCTGTCCCTGGAGGGGCAGAAGGGCGGCGCCGTCGTGCAGGACGACTGGACGCACGCCCCGGAGGCGTTCGAGGAGGTCGCCGGGCAGCTCGCCGCGTACTTCGACGGGCGCCGGGACCGCTTCGACCTCCCCTGCGCGCAGGGCGGGACGGAGTTCCAGCGGCGCGTCTGGCGGGCCCTGGAGGAGATCCCGTACGGGACGACCGTCTCGTACGGGGAGATCGCCCGGCGGGTCGGGGTGACGGGCGCCGGGGTACGGGCCGTGGGCACCGCGATCGGGCGCAATCCGCTGCTCGTGGTGCGGCCCTGCCACCGGGTGATCGGGGCCGACGGGTCCCTGCGCGGCTACGCGGCCGGCCTGGAGCGCAAGGAGCGGCTGCTCGGGCTCGAGGGCGCCCTGGCGGCCCCCGCCCGCTGATGGAGGGCCTCTTCCCGCGCGAGCGGACCGAGCCCGCGCCCGGGGCTGTGCACGTGCCCGGCTGGCTGCCGTTCGAGCGGCAGCGGGAACTGGTGACGGCCTGCCGGGAGTTCGGGCGCGGCCCGGTCCGGTACGAGGCGACCGTGCTGCCCGGCGGCGGGGTGATGACGGTGCGCTCGCTCTGCCTCGGGCGGCGCTGGGAGCCGTACCGCTACCTCGGACCCGAGCGGAACCTCGTCGAACTGCCGGACTGGCTGGCCGAAATGGGCCGCGCGGCGCTGGTCGAGGCGTACGGCGCGCACGGCGGTTTCCAGCCGGACACCGCGCTCGTCAACTTCTACGGGGACGGCGCCCGGATGGGCATGCACCAGGACAAGGAGGAGCGGTCCGGCGCTCCCGTGGTGTCGCTGAGCCTCGGCGACACCTGTGTCTTCCGGCTCGGGAACACCGAGGACCGCGGGCGGCCCTACACCGACGTGGAGTTGACGTCCGGGGACCTCTTCGTCTTCGGCGGGCCGTCCCGCTTCGCGTACCACGGTGTGCCGAAGGTGTACGCGGGGACCGCCGATCCGGCTCTGGGCCTCGCCGGGCGGCTGAACATCACCCTGCGCGAGACCGGGCTCTGAGCCGGCTTCGACGACGCCCTCAACGCGCGCGCGAGTGGCCGAAAAGGATCCGGTACGCGATCAGCAGCACCAGAGAGCCCCCGATCGCCGACAGCCAGGTGGCGCCGTCGTAGAAGTCCGCGCTGATCGGGCGGTCCAGGAAACGGGCCGACAGCCAGCCGCCGAGGAAGGCGCCGACGATGCCGATGACCGTGGTGCCGATCAGGCCGCCGGGGTCGCGGCCCGGCAGCAGGACCTTCGCGATGACACCGGCGAGCAGGCCGAGGACTATCCAGCTAACGATGCTCATGCCCTGGAGGACGCCCTCCGGTCCCGGCCGGTTGCCGGACCCCCTAGTGTGCGGGTCATGACAGCAGAACTGCGCCGTACGCTCGGCGTCTTCGACGCCGTCGTCGTCGGGCTCGGCGCGATGGTGGGTGCCGGGATCTTCGTGGCGCTCGGGCCGGCGGCCGAGGCGGCGGGCGCGGGACTGCTCCCGGCCCTCGGGGTCGCCGCCGTCGTCGCGTACTGCAACGCCATGGCCTCGGCCCGGCTCGCCGCCCGCTATCCGGCCTCCGGCGGCACCTATGTGTACGGGCGCGAGCGCCTGGGGCCGTTCTGGGGCTATCTGGCGGGCTGGGCGTTCGTCGTCGGCAAGACGGCCTCCTGCGCGGCGATGGCGCTGACCGTCGGGGCGTACGTGTGGCCGGAGCACGCGCACGCGGTGGCGGTCGCCGCCGTCGTCGCGCTGACGGCCGTGAACTACCGGGGCGCGCAGAGGTCGGCGCTGCTCAACCGGGTGATCGTGGCGACCGTCCTGGCCGTCCTCGCCGCCGTCGTCACGGTGAGCGCCGGGGCGGGGCGGGCCGGGCGGCTCGGGCTGGACGGGGACGTTCCGGCGGGCGGGGTGCTCCAGGCCGCCGGCCTGCTGTTCTTCGCGTTCGCCGGGTACGCGCGGATCGCGACCCTCGGCGAGGAGGTGCGCGACCCGGAGCGGACCATTCCCCGGGCCGTGCCGCTCACCCTCGGCATCGCGCTCGCCGTCTACGCGGCCGTCGCCGTCTGCGTGCTGGCCGTCCTCGGCCCGGCGGGGCTCGCCGCCTCGCCCGCCCCGCTCGCGGACGCGGCGCGGGCGGCGGACGCGGCCTGGCTGGTGCCGGTGGTCACCGTGGGCGCGGCGGTCGCCGCGCTCGGCGCGCTGCTCTCGCTGATCCTCGGGGTGTCGAGGACGACCCTCGCCATGGCCAGGGACGGCCATCTGCCGGTCACGCTCGCGGCCGTGCACCCCCGCTTCCGGGTGCCGCACCACGCCGAGCTGGCGGTGGGCGCGGTGGTGGCCGCGGTGGCGGCGACGGCGGACGTGCGGGGCGCGATCGGCTTCTCGTCGTTCGGCGTGCTGGTCTACTACGGCATCGCCAACGCCTCCGCCTGGACCCTGGGCCGCCGCGAGCGGCCCCTGGCCGCCCTGGGGCTCGCCGGCTGCGGCGCGCTGGCCTTCGCGCTGCCGCCGACCGCCGTGCTCGCCGGCGTCGGGGTCCTGGCGGTCGGTGTGGTGGCGTACGCGGTCAGTCGCGGACGACCCGCGTCCCCGCGTCCCTGAGGGCGTCGGCGTCCTCGCAGAAGGCCGCCCCACAGAGGCGCCACGGAGGCGCCGGAGAGGCGCCGGAGAGCAGCGCGTACCTTCGGCGCGTCCACGGGGGCCGGCCTGGCGCGGCTGGCGGCCGTACGCGCCGTGGCCGCCCTGCCCTCTGGAGCCGTCCTACCCTCTGTAGCCGGTCTGCCCGCCGGGCCCGCCCTGCCCGCCGTACGCGCCGTAGGCGCCGTCCGTCTGGTCCGTGGGGACGATCTCCTTGCCCAGCGGCAGCAACGAGACCGGGATCATCTTGAAGTTCGCGATGCCGAGCGGGATGCCGATGATCGTGACGCAGAGGGCGATGCCGGTGGTGATGTGGCCGAGCGCCAGCCACCAGCCGGCGAGGATCAGCCACAGCACGTTGCCGACGCAGGACGGGGCGCCCGCGTCGCGGCGGTCGACGACCGTCTGGCCGAAGGGCCACAGGGCGTAGAGGCCGATGCGGAAGGCGGCGAGCCCGAAGGGGATGCCGATGATCGTGACGCAGAGCAGGACGCCGGCGGCCAGATAGCCGAGGAACATCCAGAATCCGCAGAGGATCAGCCATATGACGTTGAGGATCGTCTTCACGGGCGGCGACCTGCCATCTGCTCGAGCCGCGCGATGCGTTCGGCCATCGGCGGGTGGGTGGAGAACATCTTGGAGAGCCCCTGTCCGGGACGGAAGGGGTTCGCGATCATCATGTGGCTCGCGGTCTCGATCTTGGGCTCCGGGGGCAGCGGGAGCTGCCGGGTGCCCGCCTCCAGCTTGCGCAGGGCGCTGGCGAGGGCGAGCGGGTCGCCGGTGAGCTGGGCGCCGGAGGCGTCCGCCTCGTACTCGCGGGAGCGGGAGATGGCCAGTTGGATGATCGAGGCGGCGACCGGTCCCAGGATCAGGATCAGCAGGAAGCCGAGGATGCCGGGGCCGTCGTCGTCGCTGGAGCGGCCGACCGGGATCAGCCAGGCGAAGTTCACCAGGAACATGATCACGGAGGCGAGGGCTCCGGCGACCGAGGAGATCAGGATGTCCCGGTTGTAGACGTGGCTCAGCTCGTGCCCGACGACCCCGCGCAGCTCGCGCTCGTCGAGGAGCGCGAGGATGCCCTCCGTGCAGCACACGGCCGCGTTGCGCGGATTGCGTCCGGTCGCGAAGGCATTGGGCGCCTGGGTGGGCGAGATGTAGAGCCGGGGCATGGGCTGGCGGGCCTGGGTGGAGAGCTCGCGGACCATCCGGTACAGCGCCGGGGCCTCGAACTCGCTCACGGGCCGGGCCCGCATGGCGCGCAGCGCCAGCTTGTCGCTGTTCCAGTAGGCGTACGCGTTGGTGCCGAGCGCCACGAGGAGCGCGACGATCAGACCCGTACGTCCGAAGAAGCTGCCGATGACGATGATGAGGGCGGAGAGCCCTCCGAGGAGTACGGCGGTCCTCAGGCCGTTGTGCCGGCGGTGCACGGTACGCCCTCCAAGTGGTGCGGCAGGGGAACCCTTCTGTCCAGTGGACCCTCCCTTCCTGGTCAACGCCACGCGGGAGGTACGGGTTCCCCGGCCGTGCCGGAGGGCGGTGTGGGCCGTGCGGGTGATCAGAAGAGGCTGTTCGCCGCGAAGCGGAGGGCGAGCTGCGGATAGCCCGACAGCACGACGCCCGCGAACGCGGCCAGCGCGATCGCCGCGGTGACCGGCGCCGTGGGCCGGTGCGGCACGGACGCCCCCTCCGGCGCGCGGAAGAGCAGCGCCGTCCACCGCAGGTAGTAGTAGAGGGCGATCACGACGTTGAGGCCCATGATCACGGCGAGCCAGCCGAGACCCGCGTCGACGGCCGCCGAGAAGACGGTCACCTTCGCGAAGAGGCCGATGATGCCCGGGGGCAGCCCGGCCAGGTTCAGCAGGAAGAAGCCCAGCGCCAGGGCGGCGGCCGGGCTCGCCGCGTACAGGCCGCGGTAGTCGGAGATCCGGTTCTCCGGGTTCGCCTGGGCGACGAGGGCGACGACCGCGAAGGCGCCGAGGTTCACCACCGCGTACATCAGGGCGTACGCGACGGTCGCGCCGATCTGGTCGTCGGCGGAGTACGCGGCGGCGGCGATCGGCACCAGGAGGTACCCGGCCTGGGCGACGGAGGACCAGGCGAGCAGTCGTACCGCGCTCCACGCGCGCGTGGAGACCTGCCGCAGGGCGGCCACGTTGCCGACGGTCATGGTGAGCGCGGCGAGGAAGGCGAGGGCGGGGCCCCACACGTCGGCGTAGCTCGGGAAGGCGACGACGGTCACCAGGATGAGGCCGGTGAAGCCGACGGCCTTGCCGACCACGGAGAGGTAGGCGGCGACGGGCAGCGGGGCGCCCACATAGGTGTCGGGCACCCAGAAGTGGAAGGGGACGGCGGCCGTCTTGAAGGCGAAGCCGACGAGGGTGAGCGCCACGCCCGCCTGGGCGAGGTTCTGCAGTGGGGCGGGGACGTCGCCGAGGCGCTGGGCGACCTCGGTGAGGTGGAGGGTGCCGGTGGCCGCGTAGACGAAGCTGACGCCGAGGAGGGTGACGGCGGTGGCGGTCACGGAGGAGAGGAAGAACTTCAGCGCGGACTCGCCGGACATGCGGTCGCCGCGCTTGAGGCCGACCAGGGCGAACGCGGGCAGCGAGGCCACTTCGAGGGCGACGACGAGGGTCGCCAGGTCGCGGGAGGCGGGCAGCAGGGCGGCGCCGGCCGCGGAGGCCAGCAGCAGGAACCAGAACTCGCCGGCCGGCAGCTTCGCGCGGGTGTCGGCGAACGAGAGGAGCCCGGTGAGCAGCGCGCCGGCGAGCACCAGGAACTGGATGACCAGGGTGAAGTGGTCGGCGGTGTAGCTGCACGCCCGGAGCTGGGTGTCGGCGGTGAGGCAGAAGGTCGAGCGGTCGCCGGCGCGCAGCGGGACGAGCAGGACGAGCGCGGCGGCCAGGCCGGCGATCGAGGTCCAGCCGAGGAGCTGCTTGCGTCCGGCGGGGACGAAGAGGTCGGCGACGAGGACGGCGAGGGCGACCACCGCGACGAGGGTGGGCGGCGCGATCGCGAGCCAGTCGACGGACTGGACGAGATCGGCGGACCGGGCCGGGTCGGCGGACCGGGCCAGGTCCGTGGCGGCGGTGGTGGGGGCGGTCACTGGGCTCACTGGGTGCCTCCGGCGAGGAGCTGCTGGACGGCCGGGTCGGTGAGGCCGAGGAGGACCGCGGGCCAGAGTCCGGCGAGGACGGTGAGGGCGACGAGCGGGGTCCAGGCGGCGAGCTCGTAGCCCTGGACGTCGGCGATCGCGGCCTCACCGGCCGGGCGGGGGCCGCCCATGCAGACGCGGCGGACGACGACGAGGAGGTAGGCGGCGGTGAGGAGGGTGCCGAAGGCGCCGATCGCCGTGAAGGTGAGGAAGGCGGGCCGGCTGAGGCCCTCGGCCGGGTCGAAGGCGCCGAACAGGGCCAGCATCTCGCCCCAGAAGCCGGCCAGGCCGGGCAGGCCGAGGGAGGCGACGGCGGCGAAGGCGAGGAGGGCGCCGAGGCGGGGGGCGCGGCCGTAGAGGGCGGCGCCGGTGGCCCCGGCGAGGGTGTCGAGGTCGGCGGTGCCGTAGCGGTCCTTGACGGCGCCGGCGAGGAAGAAGAGCAGGCCGGTGATCAGGCCGTGGGCGATGTTGGCGAAGAGGGCGCCGTTGACGCCGGTGGGGGTCATGGTCGCGATGCCGAGCAGCACGAAGCCCATGTGGCCGACGGACGAGTACGCGATCAGCCGCTTGAGGTCGCCCTTGTTGCCGGGGCGTGCGAGGGCGAGGCAGGCGAGCGATCCGTAGATGATCCCGGCGACGGCGAAGGCGGCGAGGTACGGGGCGAAGGTCCGCATGCCGTCGGGGGCGATCGGCAGCACGATCCGTACGAACCCGTACGTGCCCATCTTCAGGAGCACGCCGGCGAGGAGGACGGAGCCGACGGTCGGGGCGGCGGTGTGGGCGTCCGGCAGCCAACTGTGCAGCGGCCACATCGGGGTCTTCACCGCGAGGCCGATGCCGATCGCGAGAACGGCGATGACCTGCACGGACGCGGTCAGTCCCCGGCCGTTGTCAGTGGCGAGTGCCACCATGTCGAACGTGCCCGCCTTCACGCCGACGAGGAGGAGGCCGAGCAGCATGACGACGGAGCCGAGCAGCGTGTAGAGGACGAACTTCCAGGCGGCGGCCTGCCTGCCCTCGCCGCCCCAGCGGGCGATGAGGAAGTACATCGGGATGAGGACCATCTCGAAGGCCAGGAAGAACAGGACGAGGTCGAGGACGGCGAAGGTCGCCAGGGTGCCGGACTCGAGGACGAGGAGCAGGGCGACGAAAGCCTTCGGGGAGGGGCCCGTGGGCATCTTGAAGTAGCTGTAGAGCGCGCAGAGGAAGGTCAGCAGCGCGGTCAGGAGCAGGAGGGGGAGGGAGATGCCGTCGACACCGAGGTGGATGCGCACGTCGAGTGCCCTGATCCACGTGATGTCGGTCGTGGCCTGCATCGTCGAGGGGTGGTCGTGGTCGAAGCCGAGCGCGAGGAGGATCGCGGCGAGCAGGATCACCCCGGTGACGACCACGCCGTGGCGGAGCACGGCCTGGTCGGGTGAGCTGCCCTTCAGCCCGGGCGGGGCGGGCAGGAGGGCGGCCACGGCGCCGACGAGCGGGCCGCCGACGATCAACGCGAGAAGGAACTGCATCACGGATTCGCTGATATCGATCACGGCTCACGCTCCGGCGGCGACGTTGGCGAGGACGACGGCGACGATCGCCAGGACGACGGAGCCGGCGAGCAGGGCGCTGAGGTAGGTCTGCACGTTGCCGGTCTGGGCGCGGCGGACGAGCCGGCCGAGGCCCTTGGCGCTGTCGCCCGCGCCGCGTACGTAGGTGTCGACGACCTCGCGGTCCAGGAAGCGGACCAGGGAGGCGGCGGCGAGGACGGGGCGGACGAACAGGGTCCGGTAGACCGCGTCCAGGTGGAAGCCGGCGGCCGCCGGGCGGTACAGCGGGCCGAGCAGGGCGCGGCCGGGGTCGGCCGGGTCCGGGGTCGCCGCGATGTCGCCGTAGGCGGGGGTGTGGCTCGCGATGGCCTCGGCCTCGACGCGACCGGCGTCGCCCTCGGGGTGGGCGGCGACGGCGCCGAGCGGGGTGCGGGCCGCGAGGGCGCGGGTGCGCTGCCAGACCGCGTAGGTGACGGCTGCGCCGACGACGGCGAGGCCGGTGCCGAGGACGGCCGTGGTGACGGTCGGGGTCAGCGGGTGCCCGTCGAACCAGTCGTCGAGGGAACCGGCGGTCAGCCCGAAGCCGAGGGAGGGGACGGCGAGCACCCACAGGACGGTCGTCATCGTGACGGGCTGGCGGCCGTGGTCGGGGGCCTCGGCGCCGCGGCCGCGGAAGGCCAGCAGCCACAGCCGGGCCGCGTACGCGGCGGTGAGCAGGGCCGTCAGCAGACCGGCGACGAGGACGATCCAGCCGGCTCCGGCGGGGGCGACGGTCCGGTCGCCGACGGCGGTGTGCTCGGCGGCGACGAGGACGGCTTCCTTGGAGAAGAAGCCGGCGAAGGGCGGGATCGCGGCGAGCGCGAGCAGACCGACGGTCATCGTCCAGAAGGCGTCCGGGGCGCGCTTGGTCAGTCCGCTCATCCGGGACATGGCGGTGAGCGAGTTGGTGCCGGCGGCGTGGATGACCGCGCCCGCGGCGAGGAACAGCAGCGCCTTGAAGGCGCCGTGCGACAGGAGGTGGAAGACGGCGGCCCCGCGGTCGGCGACGGCGAGGGCGCCCGCCATGTAGCCGAGCTGGCCGATCGTCGAGTAGGCGAGGACCCGCTTGATGTCGTCCTGGGCGAGCGCGGCGAGCGCCGAGCCGGCCATGGTGACCGCGGCCATCACGGCGAGCACGGTCAGCGCGGCGCCGGAGGCGGCGAAGACCGGCAGCAGGCGGGCCACGAAGTAGACGCCGGCGGCGACCATCGTCGCCGCGTGGATCAGCGCGGAGACGGGGGTGGGGCCGGCCATGGCGTCGGGGAGCCAGGTGTGCAGCGGGAACTGGGCGGACTTGCCCGCCACGCCGGCGAGGAGCAGCAGCGCGATCAGGGTGGGGTGGTCCAGGCCGCCGCTTGCGACGGCGCCGAGGACGCCGGTGATACGGAAGGTGCCCGCGTCGACGGCCAGTGCGAACAGGCCGATCAGGAAGGGCACGTCACCGAGCTTGGTGACGAGGAACGCCTTGAGGGAGGCCGAGCGGGCCTCGGGGGTCTCCCAGTAGTGCCCGACGAGGAAGTACGAGCAGATGCCCATGATCTCCCAGCCGACCAGGAGCACCATCAGGTCGCCGGAGTAGACGACGAGCAGCATCGCGGAGGTGAAGAGGGAGACCAGCGCCGCGTACGAGGGGTAGCGCGGGTCGTCGCGCAGATAGCCGGTCGAGTAGATCTGCACGCAGGTGGCGACCACGCCGACCAGGACGGCGACGACGGCGGCGAAGCCGTCGATGTGCAGGGCCAGGTCGATGGGGACCGAGCCGGTGGGGGTGAGCTGGGTGGCGGCGTCGAGGGCCTTCCCGCCGCCCTGCCGGATCGCGACGAGCACGGCGAGGACGGCCGCGGCGAGCGTCGGGAGCACGGCGAGCGGGCGTACGAAGCCGGGGGAATAGGAAAGAGCGCGAAGCCCCTTGGAAGGGTGGTGGTGGGCGGCGGGCGGGACGAGGAGCAGGCCGGCGGCGGAGCCGAGGAAGGGGAGGAGGGGGACGAGGACGGCGAGGGTCGTGGTGGTCACGCGGTGGCCTCGGCCTTCTCGTCGGCGGACGGCGTTTCCTCGGTGCCGCGGGGCTCCGCGGTGTCGCGGAGGCGGTCGACGTCGGCGGTGCCGCGGTTGCGGTGGACCATCAGGACGATCGCGAGACCGATGCCGATCTCGGCGGCGGCGATGGCGATGGTGAAGAGGGTGAGGGCCTGGCCCGCGTGCAGGGTGTCGCGGAGCCACACGTCGAAGGCGACCAGGTTGAGGTTGACGGCGTTGAGCATGAGCTCGACGGACATCAGGACCAGGATCGCGTTGCGGCGGGCGAGGACGCCGTACAGGCCGACGGAGAAGAGCAGGGCGGCGAGGACGGCCGGGTAGGCGAGGTGCATCAGCCTTCCTCTCCGTTCTTCTTCCGGGACAGGACGATGGCGCCGACGAGGGCGGCGAGCAGCAGCACGGACAGCGCCTCGAAGGGCAGCACCCAGTGCCGGAAGAGGATCTCGCCGGAGACGCGGGTGGAGCCCTGGGCGGGCCCGTCGAGGTCGATCCAGGTGATGCGGAAGGCGTCGACGACCACCCACACCAGGGCGGCCGCGGCGGCCAGCGCGACGGCGAGGGCGACCGGACGGTTGCCGGAGTCGGAGTCCGGGGAGCGGCCGATGGGGGCCTTGGTGAGCATGAGACCGAAGAGGAGGAGGACGACGACGGAACCGACGTAGATCAGCACCTGGACCCAGGCGATGAACTCGGCGGTCAGCAGCAGGTACTCGACGGCGAGGCCGCCGAGCGCCACGACCAGCCACAGGGCGGCGTGGACGAGCTGCTTGGTGGTGACGGTGACGAGGGCCGCGCCGAGGGTGACGAGGCCGACGAGGAGGAAGGCGATCTCGACGCCGGTGGGCGAGAGGAAGCCGTGGGTCTGGGCGGCGAGGGTCTGGGCGGCGAGCGTCACTGCGGGCCCTCCTGCTGCCGGGCCCGGTCTTCGGCCTGGGCTTCGGCCTGGGCGGCGGCTTCGGCGGCCTGGGCCGCGGCGGCCTTCTCGGCCGCCTTGCGGGCCGCGGCGATCTCCTTCGGCTCCTCCGCGCGCGGGTCGAGCGCGGGCGGCTCCGGCACGGTCCACATCCACTCGCGGAGCTTGTCGCGCTCGTGGGTCAGCTCGTGGATGTCGGTCTCCGCGTACTCGAACTCGGGCGACCAGAACAGCGCGTCGAAGGGGCACACCTCGATGCAGATGCCGCAGTACATGCAGAGCGAGAAGTCGATCGCGAAGCGGTCGAGGACGTTGCGGCTGCGCTCGCGGCCGCCGGGGGCGGCCGGCGGGACCGTCTCCTTGTGGGAGTCGATGTAGATGCACCAGTCGGGGCACTCGCGGGCGCACAGCATGCACACCGTGCAGTTCTCCTCGAACAGCCCGATGACCCCGCGGGTGCGGGGCGGCAGCTCGGGCTGGGTGTCCGGGTACTGCGCGGTGACGGACTTGCGCGTCATCGTGCGGAGGGTGACGGCGAGGCCCTTGGCGAGGCCGGAGCCGGGAATGGGCATTACTGGATCGCCACCTTCACGATGCCGGTGAGCGCGATCTGCGCGAGGGCGAGCGGGACGAGGGTCGTCCAGGCCAGCTTCTGGAGCTGGTCCTCGCGGAGCCGGGGGTAGGACACCCGGAGCCAGATCACGACGAAGGCCAGGACGGCCGTCTTGAGCAGGGTCCAGAACAGGCCCCAGCCGAGGCTGTCCGCGCCGAAGGGGCCGTGCCAGCCGCCGAGGAAGAGGACGGTGGTGAGGCCGCACAGGACGACGATGCCGGCGTACTCGGCGAGCAGGAACAGCGCGAAGCGGAGACCGGTGTACTCGGTGTACGCGCCGAAGATGATCTCCGAGTCGGCGACGGGCATGTCGAACGGGGGCCGCTGGAGCTCGGCGAGCCCGGCGGTGAAGAACACGAGCGCGCCGACGATCTGCCAGGGCACCCACCACCACGCGAAGCCGTCCAGGATCCCGGTCAGGGACACGGTGCCGGCGGCCATCGCGACGGACGCGGCGGCGAGCAGCATCGGCAGCTCGTACGCCAGCAACTGCGCGGCGGTACGGAGTGCGCCGAGCAGCGAGAACTTGTTGGCCGACGCCCAGCCGGCCATGAGGCTCCCGAGCACCCCGACGCCCATCACGGCCAGCACGAAGAAGACGCCGGCGTCGACGACCTGCCCGACGGCGCCCTCGCCGGGGCCGATGGGGATCGCGACGAGCACGAGGAGGTACGGGAGCAGGGCGACGGCCGGCGCGAGCTGGAAGATCCGCCGGTCGGCGTTGGCCGGGACGACGTCCTCCTTCTGCGCGAACTTCACCCCGTCGGCGACGAGCTGCGCCCACCCGTGGAACCCACCGGCGTACATGGGCCCGAGCCGGCCCTGCATGTGGGCCATGACCTTGTGCTCGGTCTGCCCGACGACGAGCGGCAGCACGAGAAAGACGGCGAAGACGACGAGCAGCCGGAGGGCGACGTCGAGTACGTCGTTCACGCGGGATCGCCTCCGGCGGGGTCGGTGGTGGGTGGGGTGGTGCGGCGGCTGCGGGTGCCGTCGCCCGGGGCGGGCGAGCTTTCGACGCCGTCGGCCGCCGGGCCGGTGCCAGCGCCCGGGGCGGGCGGGGAGTCCGGGCCTGCGCCCTCGGCGGGCGGGGCGTCGGAGGCGTCCGCCTCGGGGGCGGGCTGGGCGTCCGGGTCTGCGCCCTCGGCGGGCGGCGCGTCGGAGGCGTCCGCCTCGGGGACGGGGCCTTCGGCGGCGCCGGGGGCGGGCGGGGCGTCGGAGGCGTCCGCCTCGGGGGCGGGGCCTTCGGCGGCGCCCGGGCCTGCGCCCTCGGCGGGCGGCGCGTCGGCGGAGCCCCGCGCGGGCCGGGAGTCCGGGGCCTCTTCGCTCCTGGCGGGGGCGGCGGACTCGGGGGCGGGGGCAGGGCCCGGCTCCGCCTGGGGGGCGGGAGCTGCGGGCTCGGCCGAAGCAGCGGCGGCCTTGCGGCCGTCGGCCGGATCCTCCGGGCCGGGGGCGGCCGGGGTCTCGGGAGCCGTCGGCTCCTCTTCGAACGCCGGACGGGCGTGGTGCCACGGGGCGTCCGAGCTCCGCGTACGGGGCGCGGGCGCCGGTCGCTTCGGCGCCTCCGCGCGCTGGCTCGCCGAACCGGCGCTCGCGCTGCGGGCGCGGCGCGGGCCGCCAGGGGCCGTACCAGCGGACTGGTCCGCCGCAGGCGCCTCGGCGGACTGATCCGCCGCAGGCGACTCCGCCCGCTGGCTCGCCGAACCCGCGCTCGCGCTGCGGGCGCGACGCGGACCCGCAGGGGCCGCACCGGGAGACTGGTCCGCCGCAGGCTCGGGGGCGGCCGCATCGGCCTCGGGTGCCTCCGCGCGCTGGGTCGCCGAGCCCGCGCTCACGCTGCGCGCGCGGCGCGCCGTGTCGGGGGTCTGGGTGGCCGAGCCCTCGGTCGCGGTGCGGGTGCGGCGGGTGGGGCGGTCGGCGGGGGCGGTGCGGGTGGGGCGGGTGGGGGCCGGGGGGAGCTGGCCCTTGAGGGGGCCCCATTCGTTGGGGTCCGGGACGCCCGGGGGCAGCATCTGGCGCCGCTTGGGCGCGTTGGGGTCGTGGGACTCGCCCGGTTCCTTCGCGCCCGGCCACGCCTTGGCCACGCGCGCGGCCAGGACGAAGTCCTTGCGCAGCGGGTGGCCCTCGAAGTTCTCCGGGAGGAGGAGGTGGACCAGGTGCGGGTGGTCCGTGAAGGTCACGCCGAACATCTCGTACGTCTCGCGCTCGTGCCACGCCGCTCCGGCGTACACGGACACCGCGGACGGCAGGGCGGGAGCCCCGTGCGGGACCGTCGTGCGGAGCAGCAGCCGGCGGACGTGCCCCGCCTCCAGCGACGCCACGTGCGCGCACACGCGGAAGCCCGTGCCCGGCTCGTCGACCGCGCTCAGCCAGTCGAAGTACGTGCAGCCCAGCTTGTCCCGCGCGATCTCCAGCGCCGCGATCCACGAGCCGGTCGGGACGTCGACCGTCAGCAGGTCGTACGCCCGCTCCGCCGTCGCCTCCTCGCCGAAGACCTCCGTCACGCCCTCGGGGAGGGTGTCGTACAGGTTCACCGGTCGTCACCTCCCGGCTTCGGCGGGGCCACCAGGCCGCTGGTGAGCTGGGACACCGACGGCGCCCCGGCCCCCGCTCCGTACCGCTCGCCCAGGCTCTCCCGCGCGATCTTCTCCTGGAGCTTGAGGATGCCCTGGAGCAGCGCCTCCGGCCGCGGCGGGCAGCCCGGCACGTACACGTCGACGGGAATGATCTGGTCGACGCCCTTGGTGACCGAGTACGAGTCCCAGTAGGGGCCGCCGCAGTTCGAGCAGGCGCCGAAGGAGATGACGTACTTCGGCTCGGGCATCTGCTCGTACAGCCGCTTCACCGCCGGCGCCATCTTGTCCGTCACCGTGCCGGAGACGATCATCAGGTCGGCCTGGCGCGGGCCCGGCGCGAACGGGATCACGCCGAGCCGGATGAAGTCGTGGCGGGCCATCGACGCGGCGATGAACTCGATCGCGCAGCAGGCGAGGCCGAAGTTGAAGACCCAGAGGCTGTAGCGGCGGCCCCAGTTCAGGACCACCTTCATCGGCTCGGGAGCCAGTCGGGCGAGCGCGCCGAGCTTCGGAGCCGGGAGCGGGAGCGGTCCCTGGCTCGGGGCCGGGCCCGGGGCCGGGGCGGGGAGCGGGGTCACGTCCATGTCAGGACGCCCTTCTTGTACGCGTAGAGCAGTCCCACGGCCAGGAAGCCGAGGAAGACGAACATCTCGACGAGCGTCGTCGCCCCGTACCCGGGCGCGGCGAAGACCGTCGCCCAGGGGAAGAGGAAGATCGAGTCGACGGCGAAGATCACATAGAGGAAGGCGTAGACGTAGTAGCGGACCTGGGTGTGCGCCCAGCCCTCCCCCACCGGGTCGACGCCGCACTCGTAGGTGAGGAGCTTCTCCGGGGTCGGCACGACGGGGCGCAGCAGCCGCCCGGCGCCGAAGGCGACCGCGACGAACAGCACGCCGAGGACGGCGAGCAGTCCGACGACGGAGTACGTCTGGAAGTAGTCCGCCGCGTGGCCCACCGCGTCACCCGTCGCGTGGTCCGCCGCGACAACGGTCGGTTCCCGCACGTCCGCCCCTCGGTCTCGGTGTCTCATTTCCTCTACGGACGCGAGTCTAGGCCCTGCTAAAGGGAGCGTAAGCAGTCGCGGTGGGGTTATCCCCCCTCCGTTCCCGGCCACCTCCCCCATGGCGTGTCGGCCGCCGCTCCCGGCAGTCTTGCGGTCATGAGCGACCACCCCACCGACACTCCGCCGCCGCCCGCGCGGCTCGCCTGCGGCCGGCACACCTGGAAGGAGGTCGCGCACCTCCTCGCCGACCTCCCGTGCGCGCTCGCCGGTTTCCTGTACGCCGTCGTGACCGTGGCGCTCGGTGCGGGCCTGGCCGTCACGGTGATCGGCCTGCCGCTGCTCGCGCTCGGGCTCTCCGGGGCGCGCGGCATGGCACGGTCGGAGCGCGCACGGGCGCGCGGACTGCTCGGCGTCCATGTGGACGCGCCGAGCCGGCTGCCGCGCGGTGACGGCCTCTTCGCCTGGGTGTGGTCGCGGCTGAAGGACCCGGTGGGGTGGCGCAGCCAGCTGTACGGGTTCATCCGTCTGCCGTGGGGCGTGGTGGCCTTCACGGTGACGCTGGTGTCGCTGTTCGTGCTGTGGCCGGTGCTGCCCTTCGTGGCGCGTGGGCTCGCCAACGTCGACCGGGCCATGGTGCGCGGGCTGCTGTCGCCCTCGGACGAGCTGGAGCGGCGGATCGCGGAGCTGGAGTCGGACCGGGGCGTGGTCGTGGACACCGCCGCCGCCGACCTGCGCCGCATCGAGCGCGACCTGCACGACGGCGCCCAGGCGCGGCTGGTCGCGCTCGCGATGGGGCTCGGGCTGGCGAAGGAGAAGCTGCTCGACGATCCCGAGGCGGCCGCGGCGATGGTCGACGAGGCGCACGGCGAGGTGAAGCTCGCCCTCCAGGAGCTGCGCGACCTGGCCCGCGGCATCCACCCGGCCGTTCTCACCGACCGCGGCCTCGACGCCGCCCTCTCGTCGGTCGCCGCCCGCTGCACCGTCCCGGTGAAGGTCTCGGTCGACCTGGCCGAGCGGCCCGCGGAGGCGATCGAGGGCATCGCGTACTTCACCGTCTCCGAGCTGCTCCAGAACGTCTCCAAGCACGCCCGCGCCCGTGCCGCCTCCGTGGAGGTGTGGCGGGCGGAGGACCGGCTGATGCTCCAGGTCCGCGACGACGGCGTGGGCGGCGCACGCCTCGACGGCGGCGGCGCCGGCGCGGGTGGCGGCGGCGGTACGGGGATGGCGGGGCTCGCGGAGCGGCTGGGCGCGGTCGACGGCGTCTTCGTCGTCGACTCCCCCGAGGGCGGCCCGACGGTCGTCCGGGCGGAACTTCCCTGGCGCGACCGCACCCCGCCGCCCGCCGGGGCGCGCCGGTAGGGCCCCCGCCGGGGCACGCCGGTAGGGAAAACCCCCCGCCGCGGACGCCCACCTCCCTCATGGTGCCGGGGCCCTCCCGGCCGGGAGGGTGGGGAGTGACCGATCCCGGATGAACCCGGATGAAGAAGATGAAGAAACGGACTCCCCGATGGCCTCGCTCCGTCCCCCCGCCGCCGTACGCGCGCCCTTCGAAGGGCGCGTCTGGCGAGAGTTCGGCTATGTCCTGACCGGGCTGCCGCTGAGCGTTCTGTCCTTCTGTCTCGCCGTCGCCCTCGTGTCGGCCGGTGCCGGGCTGCTGGTGACCTTCCTCGGCGTTCCGGTCCTGGCCGCCGCGCTCACCGTGTGCCGGGGGTTCGGGGCGGTCGAGCGGGCGCGGGCGCGGGGACTGCTCGGGCTCGACGTGCGGGCGCCGGAGCCGGCCCGGGGGCGGGTCGGCGGGCCGCTGGCGTGGATGGGCGCCACGCTGAGGAGCGGGGCCTCCTGGCGGCACCTGCTCTACGCGATCCTGCACTTCCCCTGGGCGGTCTTCACCTTCTCCGTGACGGTGGCGCTGTGGGCGTGGGGCTGGAGCCTGTTCACGTATCCGCTGTGGCAGTGGGTGCTCCCCCTGTACGCCGGTCAGGCCGGGCTCCAGGTGTACGGGGACGAGACGCACGCCCTCTACCTCGACTCGCCCTTCGAGCTGGCCGTCACCTCGCTCGTGGGCCTGGTCTTCGTGCTCCTGTGGCCGTGGGCCACGCGGGGTCTGGTGGCGGTCGACCGGCTGATGGTGGCGGGGCTGCTCGGCCCGTCCCGGCTGGCCACCCGGGTCACGGAGCTGGAGTCGGACCGGGGCGTGGTCGTGGACACCGCCGCCGCCGACCTGCGCCGCATCGAGCGCGACCTGCACGACGGGGCCCAGGCCCGGCTGGTCGCCCTCGCCATGGACCTGGGGCTGGCGAAGGAGAAGCTGGCGCAGGATCCGGCGGCGGCCGCGGTGATGGTCGACGAGGCGCACGGCGAGGTGAAGCTCGCCCTCCAGGAGCTGCGCGACCTGGCCCGCGGCATCCACCCGGCCGTCCTCACCGACCGCGGCCTCGACGCCGCCCTCTCGGCCGTCGCCGCCCGCTGCACCGTCCCCGTGTCGGTGGAGGTGGACCTGCCCGGCAGGCCGGCCGCCGCGATCGAGGGCATCGCCTACTTCACCGTCTCCGAGCTCCTCCAGAACGTCTCCAAGCACGCCCGGGCCCGGCGGGCCTGGGTGGACGTGTGGCGGACCGACGGCCGGCTGATGCTCCAGGTGCGGGACGACGGCGTGGGCGGCGCCGACCCGGCGGCCGGCCACGGCCTCGCCGGGCTGGCGGACCGGCTCGACGCGGTCGACGGCGTCCTGGCGGTCGACTCCCCCGCGGGCGGCCCGACGACGGTGACGGCCGAGCTGCCCTGGCGGACCTGAGCCCCCGGCTCCCGGCTCTCCTTGAACCACTTTGCGGCCCACCGCGTCCCTTCTGCTGCGATGCTGGGGATCCTCAGCACGATCAGAAAGGCAGGGGCCGTGACGGACTTGGGGCCGGACAGGGGCGTGCGCGTGGTCATCGCCGAGGACTCGGTGCTGCTGCGCGAGGGGCTGACCCGGCTGCTCACCGACCTGGGGCACGAGGTGGTCGCCGGGGTCGGGGACGGTGAGGCGCTGGTGAAGACCGTGTCCGAGCTCGCGGACGAGGGCGCGCTGCCGGACGTGGTCGTCGCCGATGTGCGGATGCCGCCGACGCACACGGACGAGGGGGTCCGGGCGGCGGTGCGACTGCGGAAGGAGCATCCGGGGCTCGGGGTGCTGGTGCTTTCGCAGTACGTGGAGGAGCAGTACGCCACGGAGCTGCTCGCCGGGTCCAGCACGGGCGTGGGCTATCTCCTGAAGGACCGGGTCGCCGAGGTGCGCGAGTTCGTGGACGCGGTGGTGCGGGTGGCCCGGGGCGGTACGGCGCTGGATCCGGAGGTGGTGGCGCAGTTGCTGGGCCGGAGCCGGAAGCAGGACGTGCTGGCGGCGCTGACCCCGCGGGAGCGGGAGGTCCTGGGCCTGATGGCGGAGGGGCGTACGAATTCGGCCATCGCCAAGCAGCTCGTGGTGAGCGACGGGGCGGTGGAGAAGCACATCGGCAACATCTTCCTGAAGCTGGGGCTGTCGCCGAGTGACGGGGATCACCGCCGGGTACTCGCGGTGTTGACCTATCTGAACTCCTGAAGAACTGACACCCTGTCAGATGTAAGGCGCAAGATATCGGCCACGGAGTTCCGGACGCGGACTCCGGACACGAGGGCGAGGCTCGGCGCGCGAACCCGTTCCGTGACCAAGAATGAGCGGAGCGCGAGCTTCCGGTGGACTCCGGGGCTCACGGAGAGCGACAATTGACGACAAAAGGGCGTGTCGGGCGTCTCAAAACGAGGTCCACGATGCGAGAAGTCCCGGGAGGGACCACCTGACGGACGTAGGGTGGGCCACGGGACGGCCGGTCACCGGTCGTCTCCCGAGCCTTCTCCGCGGGTGACGTCTCGACGGAGAGAACCCTTTCCGCGAGGGAGGTCCAGTTCAGTGACCAGCCAGGTCAGCAGCGAGGCCGGTGAGGCCCTGGTCGGGGAGCAGCGCACGGCCCCGGCGAAGGGCGACGGCGGCCCCGCGAAGGAAGTCCGCCGGCTCGACCGCGTGATCATCCGCTTCGCGGGCGACTCCGGTGACGGCATGCAGCTCACGGGAGACCGCTTCACCTCGGAGACGGCGTCCTTCGGGAACGACCTCTCCACGCTGCCGAACTTCCCGGCCGAGATCCGGGCGCCCGCGGGCACCCTGCCGGGCGTGTCCTCCTTCCAGCTCCACTTCGCCGACCACGACATCCTGACCCCGGGCGACGCGCCGAACGTCCTGGTCGCGATGAACCCGGCCGCGCTGAAGGCCAACATCGGCGACGTGCCGCGCGGCGGCGAGATCATCGTCAACACCGACGAGTTCACCAAGCGCGCCATGGCCAAGGTCGGCTACGAGACCTCCCCCCTGGAGGACGGCTCGCTGGACGGCTACCAGGTCCACCCGGTGCCGCTGACCACCCTGACGGTCGAGGCCCTGAAGGACTTCGGGCTCTCCCGCAAGGAGGCCGAGCGCTCCAAGAACATGTTCGCGCTCGGGCTGCTCTCCTGGATGTACCACCGGCCCACCGAGGGCACCGAGACCTTCCTGCGCCAGAAGTTCGCGAAGAAGCCCGAGATCGCCGAGGCGAACGTGGCCGCCTTCCGGGCCGGCTGGAACTTCGGCGAGACGACCGAGGACTTCGCCGTCTCCTACGAGGTGGCCCCGGCGACCCGGGCCTTCCCCACCGGCACGTACCGCAACATCTCCGGGAACCTGGCCCTCTCCTACGGTCTGATCGCCGCCGCACGCCAGGCGGACCTGCCGCTCTACCTCGGCTCGTACCCGATCACGCCGGCCTCGGACATCCTGCACGAGCTGAGCCGGCACAAGAACTTCGGCGTGCGCACCTTCCAGGCCGAGGACGAGATCGCCGGCATCGGCGCGGCGCTCGGCGCCGCCTTCGGCGGCTCGCTCGCCGTCACGACCACCAGCGGCCCCGGCGTGGCGCTCAAGTCCGAGACGATCGGCCTCGCCGTCTCGCTCGAACTGCCGCTGCTCATCGTCGACATCCAGCGCGGCGGCCCGTCCACCGGACTGCCCACCAAGACCGAGCAGGCCGACCTCCTCCAGGCCATGTACGGGCGCAACGGCGAGGCCCCGGTGCCCGTCGTCGCCCCGCGCACGCCCGCCGACTGCTTCGACGCGGCGCTCGACGCGGCCCGGATCGCGCTCACCTACCGCACGCCCGTCTTCCTGCTCTCCGACGGCTACCTCGCCAACGGCTCCGAGCCCTGGCGGATCCCGGAGGTCGACGAACTGCCGGATCTCACCACGACGTTCGCCACCGGACCGAACCACACCCTCGCCGACGGCACCGAGGTCTTCTGGCCGTACAAACGCGACCCGGAGACCCTCGCCCGGCCCTGGGCCCTGCCCGGCACCCCCGGTCTCGAACACCGCATCGGCGGCATCGAGAAGCAGGACGGCACCGGCAACATCAGCTACGACCCGGCCAACCACGACTTCATGGTCCGCACCCGGCAGGCCAAGATCGACGGCATCGAGGTGCCCGACGTCGAGGTCGACGACCCGGACGGCGCGACGACCCTGGTCCTCGGCTGGGGCTCCACCTACGGGCCGATCACCGCCGCCGTACGCCGGCTGCGGGCGACCGGCCGCCCCATCGCGCAGGCCCACCTGCGCCACCTCAACCCGTTCCCGAAGAACCTCGGCGACGTGCTGAAGCGCTACGAGAAGGTGATCGTGCCCGAGATGAACCTGGGCCAGCTCGCCACCCTCGTCCGGGCGAAGTACCTCGTGGACGCCCGCAGCCACAACCAGGTCAACGGCATGCCGTTCAAGGCCGAACAGCTCGCGGCCGCGCTCAAGGAGGCCATCGATGAGTGAGTCGCTTCTGCACCTGGTGCCCAAGGCCGAGGCCGCCCAGTCGATGAAGGACTTCAAGTCCGACCAGGAGGTCCGCTGGTGCCCCGGCTGCGGCGACTACGCCGTGCTCGCCGCCGTCCAGGGCTTCCTGCCCGAGCTGGGCCTGGCGAAGGAGAACATCGTCTTCGTCTCCGGCATCGGCTGCTCCTCCCGCTTCCCGTACTACCTGAACACCTACGGGATGCACTCCATCCACGGCCGCGCGCCCGCCATCGCCACCGGCCTCGCGACCTCCCGCCGCGACCTGTCGGTGTGGGTCGTCACCGGTGACGGCGACGCGCTGTCCATCGGCGGCAACCACCTCATCCACGCGCTGCGCCGCAACGTCAACCTGAAGATCCTGCTGTTCAACAACCGGATCTACGGGCTCACCAAGGGCCAGTACAGCCCCACGTCGGAACTCGGCAAGATCACCAAGTCGACCCCGATGGGCTCGCTCGACGCCCCCTTCAACCCGGTGTCCCTGGCGCTCGGCGCGGAGGCGTCCTTCGTGGCCAGGACCGTGGACTCCGACCGCAAGCACCTCACCGAGGTGCTGCGCCAGGCCGCCGAGCACAACGGCACGGCCCTGGTGGAGATCTACCAGAACTGCAACATCTTCAACGACGGCGCCTTCGAGGTCCTCAAGGACAAGGACCAGGCCAAGGAGGCGGTCATCCGCCTGGAGCACGGGCAGCCGATCCGCTTCGGCGCCGACCTCGACAAGGGCGTCGTCCGCGACCCGGCCACCGGCGACCTGAAGGTCGTCCCGGTGACGGCGGAGAACGAGGACCGCGTCCTCGTCCACGACGCCCACGCCGACTCCCCCACCACGGCCTTCGCCCTCTCCCGCCTCGCCGACCCCGACACGCTCCACCAGACCCCCATCGGCGTCTTCCGGTCGGTCGAGCGCCCGGTGTACGACACGCTGATGGCCGAACAACTGGAGAAGGCGGTGGAGCAGCAGGGCAAGGGAGACCTGGCCCAGCTTCTGGCGGGCAAGGACACCTGGACGGTGGTGGGCTGACCCCTACGGGGTCCCGGGCCCGGCCCGAGCCCGGCCCGCGCCCGGTCCACGCCTACGGACGGCCGCTCTCCTTCGGGAGGGCGGCCTTCGCGTATTCCCCGAGGAAGCGGGGCGCACCGTCCCGGATCCGCCAGCGCCCGGCCGCCGGTCCGCGCCCAGGCCGCCGCCGGACCGCACCCCGGCCCCCGCCCCAGCCCGCCGTCAGCCCGCCGTCAGCCCGCCGTCAGGACCGTATAGCGATACGGGCATGACATCCGGCCCGGTCCGGCGCTACCTTCGAACTGGACGCGCGGCGCAGGGCCGGCAGGGCAGGAGGTCCGGTGAAGACGGAGCACGAGGCACGAGCAGGGCTGATCTACGGGATAGCCGCGTACGGCATCTGGGGCCTCTTCCCCCTCTACTGGCCGCTCCTCGAACCGGCCGGGGCCGTCGAGATCCTCGCCCACCGCATGGTCTGGTCGCTCGCCGTGGTCGGCCTCGCGCTGCTCGGGCTGCGCCGCTGGGGCTGGGTGCGCGAGCTGCTCGGCGACCCGCGACGGCTCGGACTGATCACGCTCGCGGCGGGGCTGATCACGGTCAACTGGGGCGTCTACATCTGGGCCGTCAACGCCGGCCACGTCGTCGAGGCGTCGCTCGGCTACTTCATCAACCCGCTCGTCAGCATCGCCCTCGGCGTGCTCGTCCTGAAGGAGCGGCTCCGGCCCGCCCAGTGGGCGGCGGTCGGGATCGCGGTCGCCGCGGTGGTCGTGCTCGCGGTCGGCTACGGGCGGCTGCCGTGGATCTCGCTGGTGCTCGCCTGCACCTTCGGCACGTACGGCCTGGTGAAGAAGAAGGTCAACATCGGCGGCCTGGAGTCGCTGGCCGCCGAGACCGCCGTCCAGTTCCTGCCCGCGTTCGGCTACCTGGTCTGGCTCGGCGCCCAGGGCGAGTCCACCTTCACCACCGAGGGCGCCGGGCACACCGCGCTGCTCGTGGGGACCGGCCTGGTGACCGCGCTGCCGCTGGTCTGCTTCGGCGCCGCGGCGATCCGGGTCCCGCTGTCGACCATCGGACTGCTGCAGTACCTGGCCCCGGTCTTCCAGTTCCTGCTCGGTGTCCTCTACTTCCACGAGGCGATGCCGCCGGAGCGCTGGGCGGGCTTCTCGCTCGTGTGGCTGGCCCTGTCGATCCTCACCTGGGACGCCCTGCGGACCGCCCGCCGCAGCCGGTCCGCACTGGCCGCGGCGAAGGCGGAGGCGGCGACCACGGCGGAGGCGACTGCGGAGGTCGGGAAGGTGATCGGGGCGGCCGAGGCCGGAGCGCCGGTCGACGCCGCGGAGGCCGGGCCGGCCCCGCTTTCCACTCCGTCGGCCCATCCCGGACGCTGACCGCGCGCGACGCGACGGGGGCGGTGTTACGCAGGGAGTCCAGGGGCTCGCTCCCCGTGCGGGCCCGCCCCTCCTCCCGAGATGAGTGAACGCGCCATGACGCAGCCCCTCGCCCTCTCGGTCGACTTCGGCAAGGGCTTCACGGACGCCTGGTCCGCGGTCGCCGAGTTCGTACCGAAATTCATCGGCTTCCTCGCGATCCTGCTCATCGGCTGGTTCGTGGCGAAGCTCATCGCCCGCGTCGCCGACCGTCTGCTGCGGCGGGTCGGCTTCGAGCGGATGGCCGAACGCAGTGGTGCCGCGAAGGCCCTGAAGGGCTCGAAGTACGACGCCACCGGCATCATCGCCAAGATCCTCTACTACGCGATCCTGCTGATCGCGCTCCAACTGGCCTTCGGGGTCTTCGGCCCCAACCCGGTCAGCGTCATGATCAACGGCATCGTCGCGTGGCTGCCCCGGGCGATCGTCGCCGTCGTCATCGTCGTCGTGGCCATGGCCATCGCCCGTGCCGTCCGGGACATCGTCACGGGCGCGCTCGGTCAGATGTCGTACGGCAAGGTCGTCGCGACGGCGGCCTGGGCCTTCATCGTCGCCCTCGGTGTGATCGCCGCGCTCAGCCAGGCGGGCATCGCCACCGCGATCACCGGACCGGTCCTGACAGCCGTCCTCGCCACCCTCGCCGGTGTCGTGATCGTCGGCGTCGGCGGCGGACTGGTCATGCCGATGCGGTCCCGCTGGGAGCGCTGGCTCTCGGCCGCCGAGTCGGAGACCGGCCGCGCCAAGGACCAGATCTCGGCCTACCAGCGCGGCCGCCAGGACGCCAAGAGCGGGATGCCGGCACCGCAGGAGCGGATGGAGCGCCGCCCCGGCCAGCAGGCCCCGGGCCAGGAGCCCCCGATGGACCCGATGTGAGCGGTCCGGCCTGAGAACCGGCCCGGCTGAGGGGCCGGTCCGGCCTGAGGAACGGCCCGGCGAGCGACCGGCCCGGCCTGAGGGACCCGGGCCCGCGGCGGAGAGCCGCCGCGCGGCCCCATGCCGACCAGGCTGCGCGGCTCACGCCGCCAGCAGGTCGTACTCCCGGATCAGCCAGCAGACGGCGGTCAGCCGCAGGGTCGCGAAGTCGTGTCCGACGGGCTCGACCCAGTCCACCTCGGCGAGCCAGTCGGTGAAGCCGAGCACATAGTCGGCGAGTTCCTCGCGGCGTACGGTCCGGGGCCGGGGCATCCGGTCGTGCGGGCCGCGCTGGGCGGGGATGAGCGCGTCGCACACGGCCGCCGCGTGCTGGTCGACGGCGGCCACAAGCCCCGGCTCGAAGGCGAACTCCGAGAGCCGGGGCATGTACGTGGCGGTGACACCGACCAGGGGGCAGTCGGGCGAATCGTTCATCCCTCCACATTAGGCGCGGGGGGCGCCGTTCAGGCCGTGACCTTGGTCGCAGATCAGGAGCCCGCGAGGGCGGCCCCTCCCTCCTTCTCCTGGCCCGCCGGGGGCCCGGCCGTCACGGGCGTCCGAAGACCTCCTCGACGAGGGTGCGCGTCGCCGTCTGGAACGGCCCGGCCAGGGACATCCCGGCGTCGTCCACGTAGTTCAGCGTCGCGGTGAGGGTCGTGCCGCCGCCGGGCGTGCCGTACATCAGCGCGGCGTGACCGGCGATGCCGCCGTTGTGGGTGAGGACGGTCGCCCCGCCCTCCGTCTCCTGGACGAACAGGCCGAGTCCGTAACCCGCCTGGGGATGCGGCGTGCACATCTCGGCCAGCAGCGGGGCCGGCAGGAGCCGTCCGCCCAGGAGGGCGGAGAGGAAGGTATGGAGGTCACGGGTGGTCGAGATCATGTCGCCGCCGCCCGAGATCCAGGAGGGGTTCTGGCGGGTGACGTCGACCGTCTTCTCCCGGCCGTCCTCCTCGTACCGGTAGTACGCGCGGGCGTGCGGCTCCGGGATCTCCGGCGAGGTCTCCGGCACGACCGTGCCGGACAGGCCGAGCGGCCGGAGGACCAGCCGGTGCATCTCCTCGGCGAACGGGCGGCCGGTGATCTGCTCGACCAGCAGCCGGGCCAGGACGTAGTTGGTGTTGGAGTAGCTCCAGTCCGCGCCCGGCGCGAACCGCGGCGGCTCGGAGAGCGCGAGGCGGACAAGCTCCTCGGGCCGGTGGGTGGCGAACCGGTTCTCCACCCAGGCGCGGCCCTGCCAGGGGATGCCCGGGGTGATCGTCCCGTCCTCGTGGTACTCCCCCGTGAAGTTGAAGATCCCGCTGGTGTGCTGGAGCAGCATCCGCACGGTGATCCGCCGGTCCAGGCCGAACGCGGGCAGGTGGCCGGCCACCGGGTCGTCGAGGCTGCCGAGCGCGCCGTCGGCCACCAGCCGCAGCACCAGCGCGGCGATGAAGGTCTTGGTGTTGCTGCCGATGCGGTGCCGTCCGTCGATCGGTGGCGGGGCGCTCGCGCCGAGCGCGCCGACTCCGGCGCTGCCGGCCCACGCGCCGTGCCGGTCGTGCACGCGCAGCGTCACTCCGGTGAAACCGGAATCGACGATCTCCTGAAGAGCCTTCCGCAGCCCCGGACGGTCCTGCCGGTCCGCACGGTCCGGACGGTCCTGACGGTCTGAACGGTCCGGACGGTCGTGCTGGGCGACGGTGCGGGACATGAGGGGTGCTCCTTGACGTCGGTGGGTGACGCGGTCGCGTCCGGTGGAGTGGGCGGGGCCGTACTCAGAGGCTGCGGGCGGTGATGTCGCCGTACGAGGTGGTCGCACGGAGCTCCAGGCCGGCGGCGCCGTCGTTCTTCAGGGCGTTGCTGACGCGGCCGTGGTCGGTGCCGGCGTCCAGGGCGGCGGAGACGCCGGCGGCGGCGCCGACGGTGATGTCGCCCTGGGCGGTGCGCAGGGAGACGGCGCCGCGCACGGCCTCGGCGACGCGGATGTCGCCGCGCGCGGTGGTGATCTCGCCCGGGCCGCCCAGGCGGCCGATCACGACGTCGCCGTCGAGGGCGGTCAGACGGAGGCTCGCGGCCTCGTCGATCTTGATCCGGTGGTAGGCGCCGTCGAAGTCGACGTCACCGAGCCGTCCGACGCAGCGGAGCTCGGCGGCGGCCGCCCGGCCCTCGACGCTCGACCCGGCGGGCAGGAGGACGGTGACCTCGACGGCGCCGGAGTTGCCGACGAGGCGGTTCTTCGGCTCCGGGACGGCGATCCGCAGGACGCCGTCGGCGTAGCCGACCTCGGCCTGCTCGGCCGCCTTCACGTCGCGGCCCTTCGAGGCGTCGGCGGGAAGGATCTCGACCGTGGTGTCGACCCGGTCGGCGGCGATGAACCGGACGCGTCCCGCGGGGACGGCGACGACGGCGGCGATCGGGGCGAGGGTCTGGAAGGTCTGCATGACGCTGCTCTCCTGCGAGTCGAATGCGTGTCGTTTCGAACAATGGAAACGCTACGTTGCATTCAAGGGTGAGGCAACGACTTCGTTGCAGAGAAACGGCATCTCCGCAGCTCAACGCCAGGAAATCGTTGCAATGCTCATGGAGATAACGCAACAGCCTGGGCCGATCGAATTGCAATGAACTGAGGGTGAACGCTATGCTGCGGACGCACCGGAGGAACGACGAGGGCGAAGGAGACCGCGATGCCGGGAGGCAGACTCACCCAGGCCGAGCGCCAGCAGATCGCGCTGGGACTGGCCGACGGCCTCGCCTACGCGGAGATCGCCCGCCGTCTCGACCGCCCCACCTCGACCGTCACGCGCGAGGTGATGCGCAACGGAGGCCCGACCGCCTACCGCGCCGACCTCGCCCACCGCGCCACCGAACGCCGCGCCCAGCGGCGCAGGCAGGCCGCGCCCCGGGGGGCGGAGGCCCCGCCGCAGGTCCACGGGCGCGACCCCGAAGCGGTGCGCGAGTACGAGGAGTCGTTCACCACCGTCATGATGGCGTCCGGCATGCCGAAGATGATGGCCCGCGTGATGACCTGCCTCATCCTCACCGACTCGGGCAGCCTGACCGCGGCCGAACTCGTCCGGCGCCTCCAGGTCAGCCCGGCATCCGTCTCCAAGGCGGTCGCCTTCCTCGACGGCCAGGGAATGATCCGCCGGGAGCGCGACGAGCGCCGCCGCGAGCGCTACAGCGTCGACGACGACATCTGGTACCAGTCGATGATGGCCAGCGCCCGGGCCACCGCCCACATCGCGGAGACCGCCCGCCAGGGCGTCGCCGTCCTCTCCGCCGGCACCCCGGCCGCCGTCCGCATGGAGAACATCGCCCGCTTCCTCGACTTCGTCTCCGAGAGCTCCGCCCGCGCCGCCGAACAGGCCCGCGAGGTCCTCCACACGAAGCCCGCGGCACCCGCCGGGGACTGACGGCCTCTCAGGCGCCGGGCTCCGGCGGCCGTGTCGTACGGGCCCGGTGCGCCCGCACCTTGTGGCGGTTGCCGCACCGCTCCATGGAGCACCAGCGGCGGCGGCCGGGGCGTGAGGTGTCGGCGAAGAGCAGGGCGCAGTTCTCCGCGCCGCAGACGCGGATCCGGCCGGCGTACGGGCCGGTGAACAGCTCCACGGCGTCCCGGGCGACCGTCCCGAGCAGCCCGGTCCCGGTGGCGCCCGGCGCCCACGCGCGGGTGCCGTCCGGGGCGATCCGGGTCACCAACGGGGGCAGCGCGGCGGCCGCGTTGACGACGGCGAGGTCCTCGGGCGCGAGCGCCCCGCCCGCGGCCCGTGCGAGCCCGAGCCGCCACAGCGCGTCACGGGTCTCCCGTACGGCCGCGAGCTCGTCCGGCGTGACGGCCAGCTCGCGCGCCAGGCCGGCCGGGGCGAGCCGGCAGTCCCGCACCCAGTCGAGCAGGCCCTCGACCCGGTCGAGCACCTCGTACCGCGCGGCGACGGGCCCCGGCCCGCCGGTCAGCAGCAGCTCGAGGCACAGGGCGCCGGCGTCGAACGAGAAGACATGGCCGTCGAGATGACGCAGGGTCATGGGCTTACCGGTCACGTAACCAGTATAAAGAGTTACATGACTCCACTGCACTGGAAGCTCGTCATCGACGCCGCCGACCCGCACGCCCAGGCCGCCTTCTGGGCCGCCGCCCTCGGCTACCGGCAGGAGGACCACAGCGCCTTCATCGGCCGCCTCCTCGACGCGGGCGCCGCCCCGCCCGAGGCGACCCTCACCGTCGACGGCCGGCTCGCCTGGCGCGACCTGGCCGCCGTCCGGCACCCGGACGAGCCGCACGACCCGCACAGCGACGCCGGCCTCGGCCACCGCATCCTCTTCCAGCGCGTCCCCGAGCCGAAGACCGTCAAGAACCGCGTCCACCTCGACGTCCACGCGGCCCCCGGCACCCGGGACGCCGAGGTCGCCCGCCTGGAGGGGCTGGGCGCGAGGGTCCTGCGCGAGGTCGCGGAGCAGGGCGGGTCGTGGACGGTGATGGCGGACCCGGAGGGGAACGAGTTCTGCGTGCAATGAGCGCATGAGGCGTAGAGGCGCACGGGCCCGCGGGCGGGGGCCGGGGCGGGGGGAGCGGCCGTGGCCTCGGGCCGCATGGCCGCGCACGGGCCCGCGGGCGGGGGCGGGGGCGGCCGTGGCCTCGGGCCGCATGGCCGCGCACGGACCCGGGTGCGGGTGCGCGAGCGGGAGCGGGAGGGGCCGTAGCATCGGGCCGCATGGCCACCTTCGTGCACCTCACCCCCGCCGCCCACGCCGCCCGGATACGCCGTGGTGGCGTGCGGGCCGGCGGTGGCCGGGCCGGGCGCGGCGTGTACCTGTTCCCGGTGCTCCCCTCGTACACGCTCACCCACCAGTGGCTGCGTGAGCTCGCGCGGCGGCCCGGGCCGCGCGGCCTGGTCGCCGTGCACGTCCGGCTGCCGGACGACGAGCCCGTGACCGTCGGGCGCTACAGCGAGCGGGAACCGGCCCGGACGACGGCCGCCGAGGCGGTCCGGCGGATCGGGGCGCTCGAGGACCCGCGCGGCTGGGAGGTGTTCCTGCCGCGGGCGGTCGCGCGGGCCGAGGTGCGGCAGGTCAGGGCGGTCCGTCAGGTCAGCGGCTGGCGGTACTTCCCCGGCGCGCACGGGGTCGTGCCCTGCACCTGTGCGGGCTGCCGGGTGCGCGGCGAGTACGGCTCGCGCCGGCTGCGGGAGCGCAGGCCGCATCCCCTGGACGGCCCGCCGCCCGCGCCGCGTGTCCTGCTCGACCGACTGGAGCGTGCGGCGGCGCGCGACGACACGGCCGCCCTGCGCGAGACCCTGTCCTGGTACGCCTTGCGCCGTCGCGGCCCGCTCCCCCGCCTCGCCGCCCTGGCCGGCCACCCCGACCCCGCCGTCCGGGCCGCGCTCGCGGCGGCGGTGGCGCGGTGGTCGACGCCCGGAGTGGACGGCCTGCTACGGGAGTTGGCGGCCGCCTCCGAGCCCGACGTACGCCGCTCCGTGGCCGAACACCTCGCCTACCGCCCGACCCCCGAGGCGACCGCCCTCCTGACCGACCTGGCCGCCGACCCCGCCCCGGCCGTCCGCGAGGCCGTCGTCGAGGGCCTCGTCCACCGCGACACACCCGAAACCGCGGCCCTGCTCGACCGGTTGGCGTCCGACCCGGACCCGGACGTGCGCGAGGCGGTCACCCTGCTGCGCGACTAGGCCGTGTCTTTCGGATCTTGCCCGGCTCGCGTACGGCGCCCTCACCCGGGGCGGTGGACCTCGTAGTGGAAGCAGCCGTACTCCACGGCCCGTACGTGCACCAGGGCGACCGCCGGGTCGGCGAAGGCCGCGGCGAACGCCCGGTCGAAGCCCTCGGTCGGCGGGTCGGGGATCTCCAGGAGGCGGCCGCCGACGATGCGGCCCTGCGCGTCGTAGCGGCGGAGGGTGCGCAGGGCGCCCGGTCGGGCGAAGGGGTACGGGTGGGGGCCGGGGGTGGTCTCCGGGCCCTCGCACGCGTCGGCGTGGATGAAGACCGGGCCCTGCTCGTCGTACGCGCCGGGCTCGGCCCCCGTCTGTGCCGCCCAGCGCCGCAGCGGCGCGTACGAGACGAGCGCGATCCGCTCGCCCGCCTCGACGAGCCGCAGGCAGCAGCGCAGGGGGTTGCCGGCGCCGTCCTCCTCCGTCGCGGTGTACGGGACGCAGGGCCGCCCGGCGTCGTCGGTCCGGCGCAGCTCGGCGAGGGCGGCGGGCGGGATGGGGCGTGCGGTGTAGGTGGTGGTCATGGGGCCAGCCTCACGCGTGCGCGGGGCGCGCGCTGGCGCCATTCGGACACCGCGTTCCCGCGCCCTCCCCGCAGGCGCCCCTCACAGCCTGCGGACGACCTGCGCCTCCGCCCGCTCCACCGAGGCACGGCCGTGCACGTGGACGAGGGCCAGGTGGAAGAGGGAGGGAGCGACCGGGGCCCAGTGGTGCAGGCGCTCGGGGTCGAGGAGGAAGCGGGTGACGTCGGCGGTGCGGAAGGGCACGTACGCGATCTGCTGGTGCTCCCAGCGGTCCGCGACGCCCCGGCTCATCCGCTCGCGCAGGCCGTCGCCGGTCAGCTCCTTCAGCCGGGCGTAGAAGTGGGCGCACCACTGGCGCCGTTCGACGTCCAGCGCGAAGGCGAGCAACTCCAGGGTGTACTCGTGGGGTTCGAGCGACAGTTCCTCGCGCATGCCGCGCCGGGCGACGGCATGCAGGTCGGGGGCGTTGCGGCCGGCCGAGTCGATGTGCCGGGACAGGCCCTCGTTCACGGAGGAGTTCCAGACGCCGGAGCCGGTCCGCACCCGGTCGCTGCGGCGGGTGACGACCAGGAGGTGGTCGGCGGTGACGACGGCGACGTTGGCGCCGAAGCTGCACTGGAGGAAGGCGGGGGCGGCCAGCGGGTCGGCCGGGTCGAGGTAGCGGCTGCGGGGTGTGGAGCCGTCGGGGAAGCGGCGGTCGAGCTGCTGGGCGGCGAGGAAGGTGAAGTAGTCGGTGGGGCGCAGCCGCAGGTGCACCTCGGGCCGCTCGTCGAGGGCGGTGCGGGAGACCTCCACGGACTCGACGGCGTAGCGCGGCCCGTTCCACACGGGCGCCCGCTCGCCGGACGCGGCGGCGCGGCTCTCCTCCGCCTCGATCTCGGCGCGCCAGGGCGCCATGTCCTCGGGCAGCCGCACCTCGTCCTCCAGCACCTGGACGTGCACGGAGTCGGGGGCGATGGCCCGGTCGCCGTCGCCCTCGACGATCAGCGCGGTGGTGTGCAGCGGCCCGAGCGAGAAGGTCGACCAGGCGACCGGCCCGGCGCCCTGGTCACGCCGGTAGGTGATGCTGCGCACCACCCCGGCCGAACGGCGCCGGATGCGGAACCAGACGTCCTGGGTCCACTGCTGGAACAGGGTCGCGAACACCACTCCCAGGATCGCGCCGACGATGCCGTTGCCGAGGTCTATTTCCACGCGGAGCAGCGTAGATGAGGGGGCCGGCGATCACCGGCGCTGCTCGGACGGGGCGTCGGGCGGCGGCCGGGCGGGCGGCAGCCGGGCGGCAGCCGGGCTCCTGAGGACGGCCCCGAAGCGAGCGGCCCCGAAGCGAGAGCCTCGGTCACGGGCGCGCGGCCGGCAGAGCGTTCACCTCCAGTCCATTGCTACGCACCGGTACACGGGCGTTGCATTGCCGCGCAGGTCGTTGCAATGAAATAGCCGATCTGACCTGTGCTAACGCGGATTTGATCCATCCAGTACGTTGCCAGGCCCGCGAATGCAACGTAGCGTTTCCATCACGCGAAACGACAACGAGTGCTCAGGAGACAGTCATGCGGACGTTCGTCACCACCGCCCCCATCGCCGCCCACCTCGACATCCCCGCCGGCCGTATCCGCCTCGTCGCCGGCGACCGCACCGACACCACCTCCGTCAAGGTCCTTCCCGCGAACGCCGCCGAGCGCCGCGACATCGCCGCGGCCGAGCGGATCCAGGTCGGCTACGGCGACGGCGTGCTGCGGGTCGAGGCCCCGGAGGCCGGGAACCGGCTCTTCGGCGACTCGGGCTCCGTCGAGGTCGTCGTCCACCTGCCCGCCGGGTCGACCGTCGAGGGCAGGGCGGCCGCCGCCGACCTCCGGGGCACCGGCCGCCTCGGTGACGTCGTCTTCGAGGCCGCCCGGGCCACCGTCGAACTGGAGGAGACCGGCAGCGCCCGACTCGCCCTCCAGGAAGGCGACATCACCCTCGGCCGCCTCGGCGGACCGGCCCGGATCACCACCCGCAAGGGAGACCTGACCGTCGCCGAGGCCACGCGCGGCACCGTCGTCCTGCGCACCGAGCACGGCGACATCACGGTCGGCGCCGCCCGCGGGACCTCCGCCGCCCTCGACGCCGGCACCGCCTACGGCCGGATCCACAACGCCCTGCGGAACACCGACGGCACCGCCGCCGCCCTGACCGTCCAGGCCACCACGGCGTACGGCGACGTCACGGCCCGCACCATCTGACCGACCGTCACCCTCGCGCGCCCCACAGACCCGCCCCCCAACACACACACCGCTCATCACCCAGGGAGACCCTCATGAACAACCGCACCGACGGCTTCTCCGCGGCCGGACTGCGCAGGATCCGCGACGTGCTCACGCGGCACGTCGAGTCCGGGAAGATCCCGGGCGTCGTCGCCCTGATCGGCCGGGGGGACGCGACGCACGTCGAGGCGATCGGGACGATGCGCCACGACGGCGGACCGCCGATGCGGCGGGACACGATCTTCCGGATGGCCTCGACGTCCAAGCCGGTCGGCGTCGCGGCGGCGATGGTGCTGCTCGACGAGTGCCGGCTGCGCCTCGACGACCCGGTGGACCCGTGGCTGCCCGAACTCGCCGACCGGCGGGTCCTGAAGCGGATCGACGGACCGCTGGACGACACCGTGCCGGCGCGGCGGCCCATCACCGTACGGGACGCGCTGACCTCCACGTTCGGGCTCGGCATGGACCTGACCTCGCTCGGCACCCCGATCATGAACGCGGTCTTCGAGCAGGGCCTCACGCCCAACCTGCCCGAGCCGATGCCCGAGCCGGACGAGTGGATGCGCCGCCTCGGCACGCTGCCGCTGATGCACCAGCCCGGCGAGCGCTGGCAGTACCACATCGCCAGTGACCTGCTCGGCGTGCTCGTCGCCCGGGTCTCCGGGCAGTCGTACGAGTCCTTCCTGCGCGAGCGTCTCTTCGAGCCCCTGGGCATGAAGGACACCGGCTTCCACGTGCCGGAGGACAAGATCGACCGGTTGCCCCCGCTCTACGCGCCCGACCCGGCCACAGGCGAGTTCCACGTCTGGGACGAGGCGAAGGGCGGCCGCCACAGCGCGCCGCCGGCGTTCCAGGGCGGGGGCGGCGGGCTGGTCTCCACCGCCGACGACTACCACGCCTACTTCCGGATGCTCCTGAACGAGGGCGTGCACGGCACCGAGCGCATCCTGTCCCGGCCCGCCGTCCGGCTGATGACCACCAACCGCCTCTCCCCCGCCCAGCAGGCGGCCCGGCACGCCATGGCCGTCGACAACGTCCACATCTCCTTCGGGCAGGGACAGCACGGCGGTTGGGGCTTCGGGATGGCGGTGCGCACCCACCTCGGCGACTACGCGCCGCTCGGCCAGTTCGGCTGGGACGGCGGCAGCGGCACCTCGACCTACGCCGACCCCGAGAACGGTCTCACCGGCATCCTGCTCACCCAGGTCGGGACGTCCGTCCCGGATCCGGCGCGCCTCTTCCACGACTTCTGGACCACGGTCTACCAGGCGATCGACGACTGATCCCGACCGCGGCTTCGGTCAGGAACGTTCGCTGAGCGAACATTCCTGACCGAATTCTGCTCTTGACGTCGAGTCAAACTCTCATTGAACATTCGTCACACAAAGCGCAGCCATTCGGCCGCGTTCGCACAGCTCCAACGCCTCGCGCCACCCACGACGCGAGGCGCTCGCACGTTCCGTCCCATCCCCAGTTCGGAATCCGGAGCCCCCACATGAAACTCTCCGCGAGACTGTCCGCCCTGGCGGGCGCCTCGGCCCTCGTGCTCGGCGCCTTCGCCGGCGCCACACCGGCCACCGCCGCACCGGCCACCGCCACCGCCACGCCGGCCACGGCCACCGCCGCGCCCGACATCGCCCTGGCCAACGTCAAGCAGCACCTGACCGACTTCCAGTCGATCGCCACGAACAACGGCGGCAACCGCGCCCACGGCCGGCCCGGCTACAAGGCGTCCATCGACTTCGTGAAGGCCAAGCTGGACGCCGCCGGATACACCACCACGGTCCAGCAGTTCACGTACAACGGCACCACGGGCTACAACCTGATCGCCGACTGGCCGGGCGGCGACCCGAACCAGGTGATCATGGCCGGCGCGCACCTCGACTCCGTCAGCTCGGGCCCCGGCATCAACGACAACGGCTCCGGCTCCGCCGGGATCCTCGAGACGGCCCTCGCCGTCTCCCGCGCCGGGTACCAGCCCACCAAGCACCTGCGCTTCGGCTGGTGGGGCGCGGAGGAGCTCGGTCTCGTCGGCTCGAAGTACTACGTCAACAACCTGCCGACCACCGAGCGTTCGAAGCTCAAGGGCTATCTGAACTTCGACATGATCGGCTCGCCCAACCCGGGCTACTTCGTCTACGACGACGACCCGGTGATCGAGAAGACCTTCAAGGACTACTTCGCCGGTCTCGGCGTGCCGACCGAGATCGAGACCGAGGGCGACGGCCGCTCGGACCACGCCTCGTTCAAGAACGTGGGCATCCCGGTCGGCGGTCTGTTCACCGGCGCCAGCCGGACGAAGACCTCCGCGCAGGTGCAGAAGTGGGGCGGCACCACCACGGCCTTCGACCGCTGCTACCACTCCTCCTGCGACACCACCTCGAACATCAACGACACCGCCCTCGACCGCAACAGCGACGCCATCGCCCACGCGATCTGGAGCCTGTCGGCCGGTACGACGACCCCGCCGCCCGGCAAGGTCTTCGAGAACACCGCGGACGTCGCGATCCCGGACAACGGCGCCGCGGTCTCGTCCTCTGTCACCGTCTCCGGCATCGCCGGCAACGCCCCGAGCAGCCTCTCCGTCGGCGTGGACATCGTCCACCCCTACAAGGGTGACCTGATCGTCGACCTGATCGCCCCCGACGGCTCGGTCTACAACCTGCACAACCGCTCCGGCGGCAGCGCGGACAACATCGTCCAGACCTTCACCGTCAACGCCTCCAGCGAGGTCGCCAACGGCACCTGGCAGCTCCGCGCCCAGGACCGGGCCTCGGCCGACGTCGGCTACATCAACGGCTTCAAGCTGACCTTCCCGTAGGCCGTAAGCCCGTCAGCAACTCCCGTAAGAACTCCCGGGCGGGTCGGTGACGATCGCCCCGACCCGCCCGGGGTCCCAACGTGCCTCAGCGGAAGGTCACTTGCCGGAGTCGGCGGCCTTCACGAGCGCGTCCGGCGTCACCGCGCCGACGTAGACCTTGCCGTCGTCCGTCATCAGCGCGTTGACCAGCTTCGTCTTGAAGACGGTGCCGGTGCCGAACTTCCCGCTGACCTTGTCGCCGAAGGAGTCCAGGAAGCCCTGGACCTCCTTCGGCGCCTCGTCCGTCTTCGGGGCCGGGGCGCCGGTGTCCAGCTTGGCGACGGCCGTCCAGCCCTCACCGATGACGTTCAGGCCCTGGCCGCCCTTGCCGCCCTCGGCACCCATGCCGCCGAACAGGCCCTCCAGGCCCTCGGGCAGCTCGTCGTGCTTCCCGGCCTCCGCCTCGCCGGCCGCCTTCTCCGCCGCGCCCTCCGTCACCTTCGCGCCCTTGGGCGCCTTGAAGGCGAAGGTCGAGGCGTCCGGCTTGGCGAAGTCCACCTTGGTGAAGCCCGCGTCGACGACCGGCTTGCCGCCGCTGGTCGAGTCGAGGGTGAACTTCAGCGGGGTGCCGTTCGCCGCGTCCACCGCGATCGTGACCGACTCGACCGTCGAGCCGGACTGCTTCGGCTTGATGACGAGCTGGTACGCGTCCCGGCCGGCCACCTTCGCCGTACTGCCGACGGTGATCGAGGTGGTGTCGCCCGCCGCCTTCAGGACCTCGTCCGCGAGCTCCTTCGGGGTGCCGGGAAGCTCCTTCTCGGGCGTACCGTCCGGGCCGTCCGCCTTCTCGTGGAAGACCTCGTTCGACTTGCTGTCGTACGCCCAGACGTCGGCGCCGTTGTGGATCAGGCTGTACTCGTCCGAGCCGTCGAGCAGCGTCAGCTTCTGCCGGTCCGGTCCGTCGGCCGCCACCCGCAGCGTGTGCGTGCCCGAGGCGAGCTCGGCCAGCTTGGCCGAGGGGTCGGCGGAAGCGGACGGGGAGCCCGACGGGATCAGGCCCGCGAAGGACGGCAGGCCGAGGTCGGTGCTGATCTTGAACGTGCCGGACAGCGTCTGCGTCTCCGAGGCGGCGATCTTCTCGATGAGCTGCTGCGCGGTGATCTCCGGCAGGTCCGGGTCACCGGACGCCGCCAGCGCCGGCACGAGGCCGATGGTGGCCGCGGCGACACCCGCCACCGCGACGGGGACGACGTAACGGCTCGCCTTGCGACGGGTTTCGTTCGTTGCCATGGTCTGCGCTACCTCCGTGGTCGATGTCCCCATCTCACCAAGGCGGCGCCGCGGAATCGTCAGTCCCCGGGATCAACCTGTCGTACGCCTACGGGATGACCCGCCCCTAGGGCGCGTAGCCGCACGGCGAAGCCGGGGATCAGCCCGCGCGGTGGACCACCGCGTCGCACAGCTCCTCCAGGGCCGCCTTCGCGTAGCCCTCGGGCAGGGGGGCCAGCATGGCGCGGGCCTCCTCCGCGTAGCGGAGGGTGTCGCGGCGGGCCTGGTCCAGGGCCGGGTGGGCGCGCAGGCGGCGGAGGGCCTCGGCGTGGCGGTCGTCGTCGGTGAGGTCGCCGTCGATCAGGGCGAGGAGCTCCAGGTCCTCGGGGCGGCCGTGGGCGGCCGCGGCGGCCCGCAGGTAGAGCACGGGCAGGGTGGGGACGCCCTCGCGGAGGTCGGTGCCCGGGGTCTTGCCGGACTCGTGGGAGTCGGAGGCGATGTCGAGGACGTCGTCGGCGAGCTGGAAGGCGACGCCGAGCCGCTCGCCGTACTGCGTGAGGATGTCGACGACGCTCTCGTCGGCGCCGGCCATCATCGCGCCGAAGCGGCAGGAGACGGCGACGAGCGAGCCGGTCTTGCCGGCGAGGACGTCGAGGTAGTGCGCGACCGGGTCGCGGCCCTCCTGCGGGCCGGCGGTCTCCAGGATCTGGCCGGTCACGAGCCGTTCGAACGCCTCCGACTGGATGCGTACGGCCTCCGGTCCGAGGTCCGCGAGCGTGTGCGAGGCGCGGGCGAAGAGGAAGTCACCCGTGAGGACGGCGAGCGAGTTGCCCCAGCGGGTGTTGGCGCTGGGCACCCCGCGCCGTACGGTCGCCTCGTCCATGACGTCGTCGTGGTAGAGCGTGGCCAGGTGGGTGAGCTCGACGACCACGGCCGAGGGCACGACGCCCGGCGCGTAGGGGTCGCCGAACTGGGCGGCGAGCATCACGAGCAGCGGCCGGAACCGCTTGCCGCCGGCGAGCACCAGGTGCTGGGCGGCCTCGGTGATGAACGGCACGTCGCTCTTGGTGGCGTCGAGGAGGCCGGCCTCCACGGCGGCCAAACCGGTCTGGACATCGGCTTCGAGAGCCTGGTCCCGCACGCTAAGACCGAACGGCCCGACGACGGTCACGAGGGGATCTCCTGTCTGCTGACGCCTGCTGACGCTGCCTGTCGCTGTCTGACGCTGCCTGTCGTGATCCGGACCGCACGCCGCCGATCACTCGGATTGTCGATGTGTCGGTCCATTCACTCAAGCCAGCGTATCCGGTCACGTTTCGATCACCGTGGGCGCCTTCCCGTCACCCCCGGTATGTTCGTGATCAGCTCATATGACCGGTTGCGGGCGTTTTTGCCCGAACAGTGATCGACGTGGCGGCCAGCGAGGTGACCCCGATGCCGAGGATCCGTACCGACTTCCCGTACGAGACCCGCCACGAGGACCTCCGTATCCCCATGCCCGACGGAATCCTGCTCTACGCGCGCGCGTGGCGGCCGCTGACCGACGAGCCCGTGCCCGCCCTCCTGGAGTACGACCCCCACCGCCTCACCGACGCGACCGCGGCCCGCGACGCGCAGCGCCACCCCTGGTACGCGGGCCACGGCTACGCCTCCGTACGGGTCGACGTGCGCGGCCACGGCAACAGCGAGGGCCTGCCGGGCGACGCGCACGACGCGACCGAGCTCGCCGACGGTGATGCCGTCGTGCACTGGCTGGCCGAGCAGCCCTGGTGCACGGGCCGGGTCGGCATGGTCGGCATCGGCCGGGGCGGCGCGCACGCGCTCCGGATCGCCGCCCTCGCGCCCGAGCCGCTGAAGGCGGTCGTCACCGTCTGCGCGGCCGCCGACCGGCCGCCCCTCGCCTCCGTGTGCCGGCCGCCGGACCCCCGGTACGCGGGCGAGGCGTGGCGCGAGATGTGGCTGGAGCGCCTGGAGGCCGTGGAGCCGTTCCTCCCCACCTGGCTCACACACCAGGCCGGCGACAGCGCCCACGAACATCCCACCGCCATCGACCCCGCTTCCCTCGACCCCGCCGAGCTCCAGGCCGCCGGACTCCAGGCCGCCGTGCTCGCCGTGGGCGGCTGGCACGACCCGTACCGGGACACCGTGCTCCGGCTCGTCGAGCACCTCCCCCGGGACCGGGTGCGGGGCGTCATCGGCCCCTGGGCGCACCAGTACCCGGACCGCGACCTGCCGCCCGGCCCGGCGATCGGCTTCCTCCAGGAGACCCTGCGCTGGTGGGACCACCACCTGAAGGGCATCGAGAACGACGTCATGGCCGAACCGCTGCTGCGCTCCTGGATCAGCGCGTCGCACCCGCCGGCCACGGTGTACGAGGAGCTGCCGGGCCGCTGGGTGGCCGACCCGTCCTGGCCGTCCCCGCACGTCACCCCCGTCACGTACGGCCTCGGGGGCGGCGCGGTGGTCGTCGCCTCGCCCCAGCGGACCGGCCTGGACGCGGGCGCCCCCGTCCCGCGCGGGAACGACGCCGACCTGCCCCCGGATCAGCGGGCCGAGGACGCCCACGCGGCCTGCTTCGACTTCACCGTCCCGGAGGACGGCCCGGCGATCGAGATCCTGGGCCGCCCCTCCGTCCGCCTCCGCCTGACGCCGCACGCCCCGAGCGGCCAGGTGATCGCCCGCCTCTGCGACATCGCGCCGGACGGCGCCTCCACCCTCGTCACCCGGGGCGTGCTCGACCTCTCCCGGGCCGCCGTCGGGGCGCGGACCGGTCGGACCGAGGCGTACGACGTCGAGCTGAGCGGCATCGGCCACGCCTTCCCGCCCGGCCACCGCGTCCGGCTCGCCGTCTCCTCCGCGTACTGGCCCTGGATCTGGCCCACCCCGGACGGCGCCGGCTTCACCCTCGACCCGGCCGGCTCCTCCCTCACCCTCCCGGTCCGGGCCGCCACCGACGACGCGGCAGCCGTCGCCTTCGAGGAACCCGAGCAGTCCGAGCCGCTCGTCGTCGGCATTCCGCGCACCCTGGAGGAGCCGCGCCCGGAGCGGCTGGTGGTGCGGGACGTGGCGAAGGGCGAGTGGCGCCTGGAGGTGGACCCGTGCCCCGGTGGCACGCGCGTGTTCCCCGACGGCCTGGAGTACACCGAGGACGCCCTGGAGACGTACGTGATCGACGAGTCGGGCCCGCTGTCCGCCCGTACGCGTACGGAATGGGCGATCCGGCTGCACCGGCCGGAATCGGCCTGGGACGTGAAGATCGACACGAGATCGGAGATCTCGTGCGACGCGGAGGCGTTCCACCTGTCGGACGAGGTGATCTGCACGGAGGGTGAGGAGATCGTTTTCCACCGGACCTGGGAGAAACACATCCCGCGCACGGAGGGGTGAATTCCCCCTGGTCGGGCGGGTGGACGCAAAGCGAACGGGCCCGCATTCCGTGACGGAATGCGGGCCCTTTAGTGCGCTGCGTTATCAGGCGTCCGCGCCGGCCTTACGGCGACGCACGACGACCATCGCACCGGCGCCCAGGACCACGGCCGCGCCGGCCGCGAGGGCGATCGACGTCGTGGCGGAGCCCGCACCGGTGTTGGCCAGGTTGCCGCCGGTGGTCGAGCCGGTGGTGCCACCGTTCACCGGGGTGGTGGACTGGCCGCCCTGCTGGGAGGTGTTGCCGTTGCCACCGGTGGAGCCGGTGCCGGGCTTGCCGGGCTTGGCGGCCTTGACGATGCCGAACTCCGCGTCGGAGCCGTTCGGCTCGCTGCAGGAGCCGTCCTTGTTGACGTAGGCGGCGCCGCCGAACACGAAGCCGTCACCCGCGGGGGTCTTGGCGTCGACGGTGACCTTCAGCTTGAAGTCGAAGGACTTGCCCGGCTTGACGGCGGAGAGGCTGGAGAAGTAGTCGTCCTCGCCGAGCGCCTGCCACTTCGGGCTGGTCACGGAGGACCAGGACAGCTTGATGTGCTTGCCGGAGTCCTCGCTGAGGTCGAACGCGTCGGCCCAGCCGACGACGTTGCCGAACTCCTTCGTGCCCTTGTTGGTCACCTTGAAGGTGAAGACACCGCTGGTACCGGCGGTGATCTTCTTCGGGCCGGTGACGGAGGTGACGAGGCTCTCGTCGACCTTGCACTCGTCCTCGCCCGGCTGCTCCTCCAGGGCCTCGTCGAGGGCCTTCTTCGCGGCGTCGACGGCCGCGGCGGCTTCCTTCTTGGTCTTCTGGGCGGTGGCGAGCGCGGTGAAGGCGGCGACGGAGGCGTCGTCGTACGCCTTCTGCGCCGTCTGCGCCTCGGTGGCCTTCGTCTCGGCGGTGGCCTTCGCGGTGTCGGCGGCGGTCTGGGCGTCGGCGACGGCCTTCTCGGCCTCGGCCTTCTTCTCCGGCGCGGCGTCGGCGGGCAGCTCCGCCAGGGCCTTCTGCGCGTCGGCCAGCTTCGTGTCGGCGGCGACCTTCGCCGCGGCGGCGTCCTCGGACGCCTTCTTGGCGTCGGCGGCGGCCTTCTTCAGCGGGTGGTCGGCCTTGTCGAGCGCCTCGACGGCCTCCACGGCCTTCGCCTCGGCGACGACGGCCGCGTCGTACGCCGCCTGCGCCTTGGTGAGCGCGCGGCGCAGGTCCTCGATGGACTGGTTCTGGTCCTGCGTCTGCGCGGGCGCGGCCGGCTTCGTGTCGGCGAACGCCGGCGCGGCGGAAAGGAGGACGACCGGCGTGGTCACGGCGGCGGCCACGGCGGTCGCGAGAATACGACGGATCTTCAAGGTGGACCTTTTCTGGTCGGAACGAAGATGAAAACGGAAAGACAGTTGTGGGGGCCACGCCTGCGGATACCTCACGCGGCGCGGCGTCCACGCGATCGTATGACCGGAATAAGGGCCCGGAATAGCGGCTTTGACGAGTCCACCGCCCGTATCCGTCCCCACAACGCCTTCACAGCCGTCGCAAAACCCGTGAACCCGGACAGTTGCCCACGGAGGCCGCACTTTCTGTGTGACACATGTCATCCGCGCCTCGGCGGGCGCCCCGTAACGTGTCCCCCACACACCTGGAAAGCGAGGCAAGCACCGATGCCCGAGCAGAGCAGCCCGCTCGACCTGCCCGAGGGCGACCCCTTCGGCCCGCACAACCTTCCGTACGGCGTCTTCTCCACCGCCGACGAGCCCGGCCGGCGCCGGCTCGGCGTCCGGATCGGCGGGCACGTGCTCGACGCGGGGGCCGCGGCGCACGCGCTCGGATCGCCGTACGCGGCGCTGCTCGCGCAGCCCAGCCTCAACCCGCTGCTCGCGGCCGGCCGCACCGCCTGGCGCGACGTCCGGCGGGCGCTGACGGCCTGGGTCACGGTCCCCGCGCACCGGCCGGTCGTGGAGCCGCTGCTGCACCCGCTGGACGCGGTCACCCTGCACCTGCCGTACGAGGTCGCGGACTACGTCGACTTCTACGCGAGCGAGCACCACGCCACCAACGTGGGCCGCATGTTCCGTCCGGACGGGGAGCCGCTCACCCCGAACTGGAAGCACCTGCCGATCGGCTACCACGGCCGCTCCGGCACCGTCGTGGTCTCCGGCACCGACGTCGTCCGCCCGGCCGGTCAGCGCAAGGCGCCCACCGACCCGGCGCCGGTCTTCGGGCCCTCGGTCAAGCTGGACATCGAGGCCGAGGTCGGCTTCCTGGTCGGCACCCCGTCCGAGCTCGGCCGGCCGGTCCCGCTCGCCGACTTCCGCGAGCACGTCTTCGGACTGACCCTGCTCAACGACTGGTCGGCGCGGGACATCCAGGCATGGGAGTACGTGCCGCTCGGCCCGTTCCTCGGCAAGTCCTTCCAGACCTCGGTGTCGGCCTGGGTGACCCCGCTGGAGGCCCTGGACGCGGCCCGGGTCGCGCCGCCCGCCCGTGACTTCCCACTGCTGCCGTACCTGGACGACTCCGGCGAGGAGGAGCCCGGCGGCTTCGACCTGCGGATCACCGTCACCCTCAACGGCGAGGTGGTGGCCGAGCCGCCGTTCTCCACCATGTACTGGACGGCCGCCCAGCAGCTCGCCCACATGACCGTCAACGGCGCCTCCCTGCGCACCGGCGACCTGTACGGCTCCGGCACGGTCTCCGGGCCCGAGGTCGGCCAGCGCGGCTCGCTGCTCGAGCTCACCTGGAACGGCCGTGACGCGCTGGAGCTGGCCGACGGCAAGCGGACGTTCCTGGAGGACGGCGACGAGGTCACCCTGACCGCCTGGGCCCCGGGCCCGGACGGCACCCGGGTCGCCCTCGGCGAGGTCACCGGCCGGATCGCGCCCAACGAGGGCTGAGGGTCAGACCGCCCGCCACAGCGCGGGCACCGACGGCGGCGTCCAACCGGGCTGGGCCGTGTGCGCCTGGAGGCACACATAGCCCCGCCCGGCGTAGGTGACCGCGTCCCCCGCCCGGTACGCGGTACCGGCGGCCCACGTGCCGCCGGGCGCCGTCGAGGTCGGGGTCGAGGTCGGGGTAGGGGTAGGGGTCGGAGTCGGTCCCGGGTCCTGGGGCACGTCGAGGACGAAGTCGAAGGCCGCCTCCTTCGCCCCGCCCGCGTCCCGCACGCTCATCAGCAGCCGCGCGTCGAAGATCGGGTCGGTGTTGTTCCGGGGCTCGCCCGGGAAGTAGAGCTGGGTGGTGAGGACCGGCCGGCCCGGTGCCTGCACCTTGACGTGGAGGTGCCGGGTACGCCCCGGATAGAGGCCCGGCACGATCGTGTCCAGGCGGAAGGCGCCGTCCGCGCCGGTGAACTGGTGGCCCCGGAAGCGGAAGCCGGTGTTGTCGTACGCGCCGTTCACGTCGGCCTGCCAGAAGTCGAGCAGCACCCCGGCGATCGGCCGGCAGGCCCGGCCGAAGACCCAGCCGCTGACCGAGAGCCGCGTCCCGGGCGTGCCCGGCTCCACCAGGCTGGTCCGGCGCGGCGAGTGGGGCTTGAAGTACGGGCCCTCCATCTGCGGCGGCGTCGGGTCGTCGCCGTCGTCGCACGCGGGGGTGAGCGCGGGCGCGCCGGTGCCGTCGGTGAGGGTACGGGCGAGCGCGGGGACGCCCATGAGTACGGCCGGTGCGGCCATGCCGGCCGCGAGCGCGGCGCGCAGGACCGCCTTGCGGGTCACGTGCCCGGTGCCGGTGCTTGCGCCTGCGCCGCTGCCGGTGCCGGTGCCGCCGCTGCTCGTGCTCGTGCCGGTCTCGCTGTCCATGCCTGCTCCTCGTGTGGGGGGGGGGGACGGGTGCGAGCAGCAACCTAGGCCGGTCCGGCGTCCCCTTCGATGGACGCGACACGGCGGTCGTGGTGCTTCCCGTGGTGTTTCCCGTGGTGTTCTCGGAAGTGCCCGGGGCTCATCCCGGTCTCGCGGCGGAAGAACCGGCAGAAGTACGCGGGGTCGTCGAAGCCGGTCCGCACCGCCACCTGCCGGACGGACAAGTACGTTGCGGCGAGGAGTCGTTGGGCCTCCCGTGTGCGGGCCTCGCGGAGCAGGCTGCCGGGGGTGCGGCCGAGGGCGGCCCGTACCGCCTCGGTGAGATAGCCGGGGGTGACCCCGATCCGCTCGGCGCACTCCCGTACGGACCGGGGCCCCGTGGCCTCGCCGTCCGCCGCCGTACGGGCGAGCAGCCGGGCGAAGGCGTCCGCGACGGCCGCGTACCGCCCGGGCTTGGCCCCCTGCCCCGCTGCCGGGACCTCCGGCGCGTCGCCGAGCCGTGCCGTACGGACGAGGAGGACGTGCAGCAGCGAGCGGAGCACCGTGGCGAACCCGGGGTCCCCGTGGCCGTACTCCTCGGAGAGCTCGGCGATCAGCCGTGCGGTGCGGGCGTGCGCGGCCGCGTCGAGCCGGAGCCAGGGCTGTCCGGCGATACGGCGCAGCAACTCCTGGTCGCCGGGGTGGTCGACGAGGAACTCGGGGGTGAACAGCACCACGGAGCCGTCGAGTTCCCGGACGTCCTCCCAGTGGTGGAGCTGACCGGGCAGGATCAGACCGAGGTGCGGCGGGCGGAGTTCCCAGCGGGACAGGTCGACGACATGGGTGCCGCTGCCCCGGGTGACGTGGACGATCTCGTAGAAGGTGTGCCGGTGCGGGAAGTCGGCCCGGGACAAAGGGCCGATGGTGTCGAAGGTCCCGACGGCGAACGGCACGTCGTCCGGCAGCCGGACCTCCAGGCGGTGCAGGGGTGGTTGGCCCTTCCTGGGGGTGACGCACGGGGTCCCCGGTAAGACGGTGGTGCCGCGCATCGCGCCGCTCCCTTCTCCTCTACTGGTACAGACCATTGCCCTTCACCATGGCATGGGCCGGGCCGCCGGGACACCCCCCCAATGGGTCACTCGGCGTGCGCGGGATCGCACGCAGGGTGACGCTGCTGGAGGTGGCGGGCACGGGGAGAGCCCGCCGACGACAGGCGCCCCGCACCGAGGGCGCGCACCCTCCCAAGGAGCAGACACACATGTCCGCACGACCCCGCCCGTTCATAGCCGCCCTGGCGCTGGCCGCCGCCACCTCGCTGGCCCTGGGGGCCGCGCCGGCCGCCACGGCCGTGCCCGCCGCCCCGGCCACCACGGCCGAGAAGGGCGACGGCTTCCCGCATCCGGACCTGAAGAGGACCTACGACGCCACGGTGAAGTACCGGTCCGAGCAGGCGGCCATCGCCGACGGCTACCTGCGCACCGACGAGTGCGTGGAGGACCCGGAGCTCGGTGGCATGGGCTACCACTACGTGAAGCCCGCGCACGTCGGCTCGACGGACCCGACGAAGCCCGCCGCGATCCTGTACGAGGAGGACCACAAGACCGGCAAGCGCGAGCTCGTCGCGGTCGAGTGGGTCGTCCCCAACACGGGCCAGCCCCGCCCGTATCTCTTCGACCGGCCCTTCGACGGCCCGTTCGACTTCGAGCCCGTGGGGCCGCACTACTCGCTGCACGCCTGGATCTTCAAGAAGAACCCGAGGGGCGTCTTCGCGCCCTTCAACCCGCGCGTGCACTGCACCCCGTGCCCTGAGGACCACCCGCACCCGTAGGCGTACGACGAAGGGCCCGGCCCCCGCACGCGGAGACCGGGCCCTCACTCGTGCCGGCTAGCGCACGAACACGCTCGCGTGGTTCGCCAGGTCCAGGAAGTACTGCGGCGCGAAGCCGAGCACCAAGGTGACCACCACACCGGCGGTGATGGCGACCGAGGTGAGGCCCGAGGGCACGGCGACCGTGGGGCCGTCCGCCTTCGGCTCGCTGAAGAACATGAGCACGATCACCCGGATGTAGAAGAACGCGGCGATCGCCGAGGAGATGACACCGACGACGACGAGCGCGCCCGCGCCGCCGTCCGCGGCCGCCTTGAAGACCGCGAACTTCCCGGAGAAGCCGGAGGTCAGCGGAATGCCGGCGAAGGCGAGCAGGAACACCGCGAAGACCGCCGCGACGAGCGGCGAACGGCGCCCGAGACCGGCCCACTTGGACAGGTGGGTGGCCTCGCCGCCCGCGTCCCGCACCAGCGTGACCACGGCGAAGGCGCCGATCGTCACGAAGGAGTAGGCGCCCAGGTAGAACAGCACCGACGAGACGCCGCTCGGTGTGGCCGCGATGACACCGGCCAGGATGAACCCGGCGTGCGCGATCGACGAGTAGGCGAGCAGCCGCTTGATGTCGGTCTGGGTGATCGCGACGATCGCGCCGCCCAGCATGGTGACGATGGCGACGGCCCACATGACGGGCCGCCAGTCCCAGGTGAGGCCCGGCAGCACCACGTACAGCAGACGCAGCATCGCGCCGAAGGCGGCGACCTTCGTCGCGGCGGCCATGAAGCCGGTGACGGGGGTCGGGGCGCCCTGGTAGACGTCCGGGGTCCACATGTGGAACGGGACGGCGCCGACCTTGAACAGCAGGCCCATCAGCACCATGGCGAAGCCGATGAGCAGCAGCACGTCGTTGCCCATGGTGTCGGCGAGCGCCGGGTCGGTCGCGGTGACGTCGCCGCTGACGACGTCGGCGATGGCGGCGTACGAGACGGAGCCCGCGTAGCCGTAGAGCAGGGCGATGCCGAAGAGCAGGAACGCCGAGGAGAAGGCGCCGAGCAGGAAGTACTTGACCGCGGCCTCCTGCGACATGAGCCGCTTGCGGCGGGCGACGGCGCACAGCAGGTAGAGCGGGAGCGAGAAGACTTCCAGGGCGATGAAGAGGGTCAGCAGGTCGTTGGCGGCCGGAAAGACCAGCATGCCGGCGACCGCGAACAGGGCCAGCGGGAAGACCTCGGTGGTGGTGAAGCCCGCCTTGACGGCCGCCTTCTCGTGGTCGCTGCCGGGGACGGCGGCGGCCTCGGCGGCGAAGGAGTCGACCTTGTGGCCGTGGTGGGCCGGGTCGAGCCTGCGCTCGGCGAAGGTGAGGATCGCGACGATCGAGGCGAGCAGGATGGTGCCCTGGAGGAACAGCGCGGGCCCGTCGACGGCGATGGCGCCCATGGCCGCGATGTGGGCCTTGGTGGAGCCGTAGCCGCCGGCGGCGAGGCCGACGACCGCCGCGAAGGCGGCGGCGAGGGCCAGGACGCTGAGGAACACCTGGGTGTAGTGGCGTCCCTTGCGCGGCACGAACGCCTCGGCGAGGACGCTGAGGACGGCCGCGCCGACCACGATGAGCACGGGCGAGAGCTGGACGTACTCGATGTGGGGCGCCGGGATCTTCTGGATCGGCTCGGCGGCCGTCGTCCACAGGGTGTGGACAGCGGGCGCGACGGCGGATGCGCTCACTTGGCCGCCTCCACTTCGGGGGTCGGGTCCTTCTGCTGGACATCGGACATGGTGTGCCGCACCGCCGGGTTGACGACGTCCGTCAGCGGCTTCGGGAAGACCCCGAGGAAGATCAGCACCGCGATCAGCGGGGCGACCACCGCGAGCTCCCGGGCCCGCAGGTCCGGCATGGACCGGTTCTCCTCCTTCACCGGGCCGGTCATCGTCCGCTGGTAGAGGACGAGGACGTAGAGCGCGGCGAGGACGATGCCAGTGGTGGCGATGATCCCGGCCACCGGGTAGCGGGCGAAGGTGCCGACGAGGACCAGGAACTCGCTGACGAACGGGGCGAGTCCGGGCAGCGACAGGGTGGCCAGGCCGCCGATCAGGAAGGTGCCGGCGAGCACCGGGGCGACCTTCTGCACACCGCCGTAGTCGGCGATGAGCCGCGAGCCGCGCCGGGAGATCAGGAAGCCGGCGACCAGCATCAGCGCGGCCGTCGAGATGCCGTGGTTGACCATGTAGAGCGTGGCGCCGGACTGGCCCTGGCTGGTCATCGCGAAGATGCCCATGATGATGAAGCCGAAGTGGGAGATCGACGCGTAGGCCACCAGGCGCTTGATGTCGCGCTGGCCGACGGCCAGCAGCGCCCCGTAGACGATGCTGATCAGCGCGAGGGCGATGACGACCGGGGTGGCCCACTGCGACGCCTCGGGGAAGAGCCCGAGGCAGAAGCGGAGCATCGCGAAGGTGCCGACCTTGTCGACGACGGCGGTGATGAGGACGGCGACCGGGGCGGTGGCCTCCCCCATCGCGTTGGGCAGCCAGGTGTGCAGCGGCCACAGCGGCGCCTTCACCGCGAAGGCGAAGAAGAAGCCGAGGAACAGCCACCGCTCGGTGCTGGTCGCCATCTCCAGCGAGCCGTTGGCCCGTGCCTCGGCGATCTCGGTGAGCGAGAAGTTGCCGGCGACGACGTAGAGACCGATGACCGCGGCCAGCATGATCAGGCCGCCGACCAGGTTGTACAGCAGGAACTTGACCGCCGCGTACGAGCGCTGGGCCGCCGCGTTCTCGTCGGAGCCCGCGTGCGCGCGGTCGCCGAAGCCGCCGATGAGGAAGTACATCGGGATGAGCATGGCTTCGAACAGGATGTAGAAGAGGAAGACGTCGGTGGCCTCGAAGGAGAGGATCACCATCGCCTCGACCATCAGGATCAGGGCGAAGAAGCCCTGGGTCGGCCGCCACCGCTTGGAGGAGGTCTCCAGGGGGTCGGCGTCGTGCCAGCCGGCCAGGATGATGAACGGGATGAGCAGCGCCGTGAGCGCGATCAGCGCCACGCCGATGCCGTCCACGCCCAGCTCGTAGCGGACCCCGAAGTCCTTGATCCAGGCGTGCGATTCGGTGAGCTGGTAGCGCTCGCCGCCGGGCTCGAACCGGACGAAGACGACGGCGGCGAGCGCGAGGGTGGCGAGCGAGACGAGCAGCGCGAGCCACTTGGCGGCGGTGCGGCGGGCGGCGGGCACGGCGGCGGTCAGGATCGCACCGACCGCCGGCACCGCTGCCGTCACCGTAAGGAGCGGGAAGGACATGAGCGTTACACCGCCCTCATCAGCAGGGTCGCGGCGATGAGCACCGCCGTACCTCCGAACATGGAGACCGCGTACGACCGGGCGTAGCCGTTCTGGAACAGGCGCAGCCGGCCGGAGAGTCCGCCGACCGAGGCCGCGGTTCCGTTGACCACCCCGTCGACGAGGCTGTGGTCGACGTAGACGAGGGAGCGGGTCAGGTGGGTGCCGCCGCGGACGAAGACGACGTGGTTGAAGTCGTCCTGGAGCAGGTCGCGGCGGGCGGCCCGGGTGAGCAGCGAGCCGCGCGGGGCGACCACCGGCACCGGGCGGCGCCCGTACTGGAGGTACGCGATGCCGACGCCGAGGAGCATGACGGCGACGGTGGAGGCGGTGATCGCCCCGGCGCCGATCGGCGGGTGGCCGTGCTCGAAGCCGGTGACCGGCTCCAGCCAGGTCACGAAGCGGTCGCCGATGCCGAAGAATCCGCCGGCGAAGACGGAGCCGAAGGCCAGCAGGATCATCGGGATCGTCATGGACTTCGGGGACTCGTGCGGGTGGGGCATCGCCCCGGCCGCGTGCTCGGCGGCCGGTTCGGCGCCGGGCACCTTGTCGGCGTCCGGGGCGGGCTGCCAGCGCTTCTCGCCGAAGAAGGTCAGGATCATCACGCGGGTCATGTAGTACGCGGTGATGGCGGCGCCGAGGAGGGCGCAGCCGCCGAGGATCCAGCCCTCGGTGCCGCCCTTGGCGAAGGCCGCCTCGATGATCTTGTCCTTGGAGAAGAAGCCGGACAGGCCGGGGAAGCCGATGATCGCGAGGTAGCCGAGGCCGAAGGTCGCGAAGGTGACCGGCATGTACTTCCGCAGGCCGCCGTACTTGCGCATGTCGACCTCGTCGTTCATGCCGTGCATGACGGAGCCGGCACCGAGGAAGAGCCCGGCCTTGAAGAAGCCGTGGGTCACCAGGTGCATGATCGCGAAGGCGTAGCCGATGGGGCCGAGGCCGGCCGCGAGGACCATGTAGCCGATCTGCGACATCGTCGAGCCGGCCAGCGCCTTCTTGATGTCGTCCTTGGCGCAACCGACGATCGCACCGAAGAGGAGCGTGACGGCGCCGACGACGGTGACGACGAGCTGGGCGTTCGGCGCCGCGTTGAAGATGTCGGCGGAGCGGACGATCAGATAGACACCGGCGGTCACCATCGTGGCGGCGTGGATGAGGGCGGAGACCGGGGTCGGGCCCTCCATCGCGTCGCCGAGCCAGGACTGCAGCGGGACCTGCGCGGACTTGCCGCAGGCCGCGAGGAGCAGCATCAGTCCGATCGCGGTCAGCATGCCCTCGGAGGTCTCCCCCGCCGACTCCAGGACCGGCCCGAAGGCGAAGGTCCCGAAGGTGGTGAACATCAGCATGATCGCGATGGACAGGCCCATGTCGCCGACCCGGTTGACCAGGAACGCCTTCTTGGCGGCGGTGGCGGCGGTGGGCTTGTGCTGCCAGAAGCCGATCAGGAGGTAGGAGGCGAGGCCGACGCCCTCCCAGCCGAAGTACAGCAGCAGGTAGTTGTCGGCGAGGACGAGCAGCAGCATCGCCGCGACGAACAGGTTGAGATAGCCGAAGAAGCGGCGGCGGCGCTCGTCGTGCGCCATGTACCCGATCGAGTACACGTGGATGAGCGTGCCGACACCGGTGATCAGCAGCACGAAGGTCATCGAGAGCTGGTCGAGCTGGAAGGCGATGTCGGCCTGGAAGCCCTCGACGGGGATCCAACTGAACAGCCGCTGGTGCAGGGCCCGCTCGTCGGCGCTCCTGGAGAGCATGTCGGCGAACAGGACCAGGCCGATGCCGAAGGAGACGGCGGCGAGCAGGGTGCCGAGCCAGTGCCCGGCCTTGTCGAGCCGCCGCCCGCCGCACAGCAGGACGGCGGCTCCGAGCAGGGGCGCCGCGACGAGCAGCGCAATGAGGTTGTCCACGGTCAGCCCCTCACAGCTTCATCAGGCTGGCGTCGTCGACCGAGGCCGAGTGACGGGCACGGAAGACGGACACGATGATCGCGAGTCCGACGACGACCTCCGCGGCGGCCACGACCATCGTGAAGAAGGCGATGATCTGGCCGTCGAGGTTGCCGTGCATGCGGGAGAAGGCGACGAACGCGAGGTTGCAGGCGTTGAGCATCAGCTCGACGCACATGAAGACGACGATCGCGTTCCGCCGGATCAGCACCCCGGCCGCGCCGATGGTGAACAGCAGGGCGGCGAGATACAGGTAGTTGACGGGATTCACCGGGTGGCCTCCTCTTCGTCCCGAGCCTCGTCCCGGGCCGTGTCCCGGCCGCGGTCCCGGACCTGGTCCCGGAGGTCGCGGACGTCCTCCCGCTCGCGGCCGAGGCGCTCCTCGGCGCGCTGCTCCAGGGCCTTGAGGTCGGCGAGCGCCTCCGTGGAGACGTCGCGGATCTGGCCGCGCTTGCGCAGGGTGGAGATGACGGTGAGCTCGGACGGGGTGCCGTCGGGCAGCAGACCGGCGATGTCCACCGCGTTGTGCCGGGCGTAGACGCCGGGCGCGGGGAGCGGCGGCAGGTGCTTGCCTTCGCGGACGCGCTGCTCGGACAGCTCGCGCTGGGTGCGGGCGCGTTCGGTGCGCTCGCGGTGGGTGAGGACCATGGCGCCGACGGCCGCCGTGATCAGGAGGGCGCCGGTGATCTCGAAGGCGAAGACGTATGTGGTGAAGACGAGGGCGGCGATGCCCTCGACGTTCCCGCCGTGGGCGGTGTTGGCCGCCCCGAGGCCGTTGAACTCGGTCAGCGCGGCCTGGCCGATGCCGGCGATCAGCAGGACGCCGAAGCCGAGCCCGCAGGCCGCCGCCCACCAGCGCTGTCCCTTGAGGGTCTCCTTGAGCGAGTCGGCGGCGGTGACGCCGACCAGCATGACCACGAAGAGGAACAGCATCATGATCGCGCCGGTGTAGACGACGATCTGGACGATGCCGAGGAAGTACGCGCCGTTGGCGAGGTAGAAGACCGCCAGGACGATCATGGTGCCGGCGAGGCAGAGCGCCGAGTGGACGGCCTTCCTCATGAGGATCGTGCACAGCGCGCCGACGACGGCCACCGTGCCGAGGATCCAGAACTGGACGGCCTCGCCGGTGGAGGTGAGGGAGGCGGCGAGCGCGCTCATCGGCCGATCACCTTCCCCGACGCCGGTTCGGTCTCGCCGAAGGTGGAGTCGCCCTCCTGCACCACCTCGCCCTTGGAGACGGCGACCTGACGGACGGTGTCGGGCGCCGCCCCGGTGACCACGCCCCGGTAGTAGTCCTGCTCGTCGGTGCCCGGGTAGAGGGCGTGCGGGGTGTCGACCATGCCCTCCTCCAGGCCCGCGAGCAACTGCTCCTTGGTGTAGATCAGGTTCTCGCGGGAGGAGTCGGCCAGCTCGAACTCGTTGGTCATCGTCAGCGCGCGCGTGGGGCACGCCTCGATGCACAGCCCGCACAGGATGCAGCGGGCGTAGTTGATCTGGTAGACGCGGCCGTACCGCTCGCCCGGGGAGTAGCGCTCCTCGTCGGTGTTGTCGGCGCCCTCCACGTAGATGGCGTCGGCGGGGCAGGCCCAGGCGCACAGTTCGCAGCCGACGCACTTCTCCAGGCCGTCGGGGTGACGGTTGAGCTGGTGCCGGCCGTGGAAGCGGGGCGCCGTGGTCTTCTGCTGCTCCGGGTACTGCTCGGTCAGCCGCTTCTTGAACATGGCCTTGAAGGTCACGCCGAAGCCGGCCACCGGATTCTGGAAATCAGACACCGTCCGTCTCCTTTCCATCACTCGCAGTAGCAGTATCGGGGCCACCACTGACAATCAGCTCCCGCTCGTGGCGGGGCCGACGCCGCGGTACGGGCGGCAGGGACTGTCCGGGCTTGGGCGGTACGGGGAAGCCGCCGGCCATCGGGTCGAACGAGGTCTCGGACTCGGCCTCGGCCTCCGCCCCCTTCGCCTTCCGGTCGCGGAAGACGTCGGCGACGAAGGAGAGCAGCAGGATCGCGAGGACCGCGCCGGCGACGTACAGCACGATCGTCTGGAAGTCGTAGTTCTCGTTGCGCAGCGCCCGGACGGTGGCGACCAGCATCAGCCAGACCACGGAGACCGGGATGAGGACCTTCCAGCCGAGCTTCATGAGCTGGTCGTAGCGGACCCGGGGCAGGGTGCCGCGCAGCCAGATGAAGAAGAACAGCAGCAGTTGGACCTTGAGGACGAACCAGAGCATCGGCCACCAGCCGTGGTTCGCGCCCTCCCAGAAGGTGGAGATCGGGTACGGGGCCCGCCAGCCGCCCAGGAAGAGGGTCACGGACACGGCCGAGACGGTCACCATGTTCACGTACTCGGCGAGCATGAACATCGCGAACTTGATGGACGAGTACTCGGTGTTGAAGCCGCCGACGAGGTCGCCCTCGGACTCCGGCATGTCGAAGGGGGCGCGGTTGGTCTCGCCCACCATGGTGACGACGTAGATGATGAAGGAGACCGGCAGCAGCACGATGTACCAGCGGTCGGCCTGCGCCTCCACGATCGCCGAGGTCGACATCGACCCGGAGTAGAGGAAGACCGAGGCGAAGGCGGCGCCCATCGCGATCTCGTAGGAGATCATCTGCGCGCAGGAGCGCAGTCCGCCGAGCAGCGGGTACGTCGATCCGGAGGACCAGCCGGCGAGGACGATGCCGTAGATGCCGACGGAGGCGACCGCGAGGACGTACAGCATCGCGATCGGCAGGTCGGTGAGCTGCATCGCCGTGCGGTGCCCGAAGATCGACACCTCGTTGCCGGCCGGGCCGAACGGGATCACCGCGATCGCCATGAAGGCGGGGATGGCGGCAACGATCGGGGCCAGCACGTAGACGACCTTGTCGGCCCGGCGGACGATGACGTCCTCCTTCAGCATCAGCTTGATGCCGTCGGCGAGCGACTGGAGCATGCCCCAGGGGCCGTGCCGGTTGGGTCCGACGCGGAGCTGCATCCAGGCGACGACCTTGCGCTCCCACACGATGGAGAAGAGCACGGTCACCATCAGGAAGGCGAAGCAGAAGACCGCCTTGATCGCGACGAGCCACCAGGGGTCCGTGCCGAACATCGACAGGTCCTCGGCGGCGAGGACGCTGCGCTGTGCGGCGTCGAGTGCAGCGAGGGCGGTCATGCACGCACCTCCGGTACGGGGAGGGCCGGACCTGCGGCCGGCCGGACGACGTGGGCGCCGGAGCCGCGCGAGCCCGTCGCGCGGTGCGCGACGGCCGGGGCGGCACCCGGCCGGGGACCGCCGGCCACGCGCGGCGAAACCGCGGCGAGCAGGCGGACGCCGGAGCCGACGGGCTGCGCGGCCAGAGGCCCGCACGCCATGCGGCCCTCCGCCGGCAGGGAGGCGCGGCGGGGCGCGATGCCGGTCATGTCGCCACCTCCTTCGAGGTGGCCGGGCCGATGCGGACCAGGTCGCCGGGGTGGGCGCCGGTGTCGGTGAGGACGCCGTGGCCCGTGGAGTTCAGCGGGAGCCAGACCACGCGGTCGGGCATCTCGGTGATCGCCAGGGGGAGTTCGGTGCTGCCGGACGGGCCGGTGACGGCGAGGAGGTCGCCGTCCTTGACGCCGGTGGCGGCGGCGGTGGCGGCCGACAGCCGGGCGACGGCGGCGTGCCGGGTGCCGGCCAGGGCCTCGTCGCCCTCCTGGAGGCGGCCCAGGTCGAGCAGCAGCCGGTGTCCGGCGAGGACGGCCTCGCCGTCGGCCGCGCGGGGCGCGGGCTGGCCGGGTTCGGCCGGCTCGCCGGCCCGCTCGCCGGTCCAGCCGCCGAGCCGGTCCAGCTCGCGCCGCACGGACCGCAGGTCGGGCAGCGCGAGATGGGCGTCGAGGGCGTCGGCCAGCATGTGCAGGACGCGGGCGTCGGTCGGGGCGAGCGGCCGGGTCATCTGCTCCGGCTTCAGCGCGGCCTCGAACATCCGGGCCCTGCCCTCCCAGTTGAGGAAGGTGCCGGGCTTCTCCGCGACGGCGGCGACCGGCAGGACCACGTCGGCCCGCTCCGTGACCGCGCCGGGGCGCAGCTCCAGGGAGACGACGAAGGCCCGGTCGAGTGCCTCACGCGCGCGTGCCGGGTCCGGCAGGTCGTCGACGTCGACGCCGCCGACGAGCAGCGCGGCCAGCTCGCCGATGGCGGCCGCCTCGACGATCTGGCCGGTGTCGCGGCCGTAACCGTGCGGGAGTTCGCGCACGCCCCAGACGGCGGCGACCTCCTCGCGGGCCCGCGGGTCGGTCGCGGGCCGCCCGCCGGGCAGCAGCGACGGGATGGCGCCCGCCTCGACGGCGCCGCGCTCACCGGCCCGGCGCGGGATCCACACCAGTCGCGCGCCGGTGGCGGTCGCGGCCCGCACGGCGGCGGTCAGCGCGCCCGGCACCCCGGCGAGCCGCTCGCCGACGACGATCACCGCGCCCTCCTGGCGCAGCGCCTCGGCGGCGGCGAGACCGTCCTCGGAGAGGCCGACTCGGGAGGTGAGGGCGTCCAGCCACTCGGTCTCGGTGCCGGGAGCGGCGGCGAGCAGGGTGCCGCCGGCCTTCTCCAGGCCGCGGGTGGCGTAGGCGGCGACGGCGAAGGTCTTCTGGCCCTTCTTGCGCCACGCCTTGCGCAGCCGCAGGAAGACGCCGGGCGCCTCCTCCTCGGCCTCCAGGCCGACGAGGAGCACGGCGGGGGCCGCCTCCAGTGCCGTGTACGTGACCCCGGCCCCGTCCAGGTCGCGTCCCCGCCCGGCGACGACGGAGGCCAGGAAGTCGGCCTCCTCGCCGGAGTGGACGCGGGCCCGGAAGTCGACGTCGTTGGTGTCGAGGGCGACCCGCGCGAACTTGGCGTACGCGTAGGAGTCCTCGACGGTCAGCCGGCCGCCGGCCAGGACGCCGGTGCGCCCGCGGACCAGGCCGCGGGCCGCGGCCTCCAGGGCCTCGGGCCACGAGGCCGGTTCGAGCACGCCGAGCTCGTTGCGGACGAGCGGGGTCGTGAGCCGGTCACGCTGCTGCGCGTACCGGAACGCGAACCGCCCCTTGTCGCAGATCCACTCCTCGTTGACCTCGGGGTCCTCGGCGGCGAGCCGCCGCATGACCTTGCCGCGCCGGTGGTCGGTGCGGGTCGCGCAGCCGCCCGCGCAGTGCTCGCAGACGCTCGGCGAGGACACCAGGTCGAAGGGCCGGGAGCGGAAGCGGTAGGCGGCCGAGGTGAGCGCGCCGACCGGGCAGATCTGGATGGTGTTGCCGGAGAAGTACGACTCGAAGGGGTCGCCCTCGCCGGTGCCGACCTGCTGGAGCGCGCCGCGCTCGATCAGCTCGATCATCGGGTCGCCGGCGACCTGGTTGGAGAAGCGGGTGCAGCGCGCGCACAGCACGCACCGCTCGCGGTCGAGCAGCACCTGGGTGGAGATGGCGACCGGCTTCTCGTACGTCCGCTTCACGCCCTCGAAGCGGGACTCGGCCTGCCCGTGGGACATCGCCTGGTTCTGCAGCGGGCACTCGCCGCCCTTGTCGCAGACCGGGCAGTCCAGCGGGTGGTTGATGAGCAGCAGCTCCATCACGCCGTGCTGGGCCTTCTCGGCCACGGGGCTGGTGAGCTGCGACTTCACCACCATGCCGTCGGTGCAGGTGATGGTGCAGGAGGCCATCGGCTTGCGCTGGCCCTCGACCTCGACGATGCACTGGCGGCAGGCGCCGGCGGGGTCGAGCAGCGGGTGGTCGCAGAAGCGGGGGATCTCGATGCCGAGCTGTTCGGCGGCGCGGATCACCAGGGTCCCCTTGGGGACGGAGACCTCGATGCCGTCGATCGTCAGGGTGACGAGGTCCTCCGGCGGAACCGCCGGGCTGCCGCCGCCGGCGGGGGTCGACGTGGTGACGGTCATGCGTTCACCTCCCGGTGCTTGTCCGCCCAGGCCGTCGACTTGGCGGGGTCGAAGGGGCAGCCCTTGCCCGTGATGTGCTGCTCGTACTCGTCGCGGAAGTACTTCAGCGAGGAGAAGATCGGCGAGGCGGCGCCGTCGCCGAGGGCGCAGAAGGACTTGCCGTTGATGTTGTCGGCGATGTCGTTCAGCTTGTCGAGGTCGGACATCACGCCCTTGCCGGCCTCGATGTCGCGGAGCAACTGGACGAGCCAGTAGGTGCCCTCGCGGCAGGGCGTGCACTTGCCGCAGGACTCGTGGGCGTAGAACTCGGTCCAGCGGGTGACGGCCCGGACCACGCAGGTGGTCTCGTCGAAGCACTGCAGCGCCTTGGTGCCGAGCATGGACCCGGCGGCGCCGACGCCCTCGTAGTCGAGCGGGACGTCGAGGTGCTCCTCGGTGAACATCGGGGTGGAGGAGCCGCCGGGGGTCCAGAACTTGAGCCGGTGGCCGGGCCGCATCCCGCCGCTCATGTCGAGGAGCTGGCGCAGGGTGATGCCGAGCGGGGCCTCGTACTGGCCGGGCGAGGCGACGTGGCCGCTGAGCGAGTAGAGCGTGAAGCCCGGGGACTTCTCGCTGCCCATGGACGTGAACCAGTCCTTGCCCTTGTTGAGGATCGCGGGAACGGAGGCGATGGACTCGACGTTGTTCACGACGGTGGGGCAGGCGTACAGACCGGCGACCGCGGGGAAGGGGGGTCGCAGCCGGGGCTGGCCGCGCCGTCCTTCGAGCGAGTCGAGCAGGGCGGTCTCCTCGCCGCAGATGTACGCGCCGGCGCCGGCGTGCACGGTGAGTTCGACGTCGAGCCCGCTGCCGAGGACGTTCCGGCCCAGGTATCCGGCGTCGTACGCCTCCTTCACCGCGTGGTGCAGGCGGCGCAGGACGGGGACGACCTCGCCGCGCAGGTAGATGAAGGCGTGGCTGGAGCGGATCGCGTAGCAGGCGATCACGATGCCCTCGATGAGCGAGTGCGGGTTGGCGAAGAGGAGCGGGATGTCCTTGCAGGTGCCGGGCTCGGACTCGTCGGCGTTGACGACGAGGTAGTGCGGCTTGCCGTCGCCCTGCGGAATGAACTGCCACTTCATTCCGGTGGGGAAGCCGGCGCCGCCGCGGCCGCGCAGACCGGAGTCCTTGACGTACGCGATGAGTTCGTCGGGTGACATCGCGAGGGCCTTGCGCAGGCCCTCGTAGCCCTCGTGCCGCCGGTAGGTCTCCAGGGTCCAGGAGTCCGGCTGGTCCCAGAAGGCGGACAGAACGGGTGCGAGCAGCTTCTCGGGGCTGCTGTTGTTGATCTCGGCTGCCAAGGTCATCACTCCCCCTCCCCACTGGCCGATTCGCCGCGCGGGTGGACGATCTTGTGGTGCGGGGTCTCGCCCTTGGCCAGCCGCAGCCCGACGAGCGAGGCCGGGCCGGCCCCTCCGGTGGCCTCGACGGCCCCCTCGCGCTCGTCGGGGAAGCCCGCCAGGATGCGGGCGGTCTCCTTGAAGGTGCACAGCGGCGCGCCGCGGGTGGGTGCCACGGGACGGCCGGCCCGCAGGTCGTCGACGATCTGCTTGGCCGACTCGGGCGTCTGGTTGTCGAAGAACTCCCAGTTGACCATCACGACCGGGGCGAAGTCGCAGGCCGCGTTGCACTCGATGTGCTCCAGGGTGACCTTGCCGTCCGGGGTGGTCTCGTTGTTGCCGACGCCGAGGTGCTCCTTGAGCTCCTCGAAGATGGCGTCGCCGCCCATGACCGCGCACAGGGTGTTGGTGCAGACGCCGACCTGGTAGTCACCGGAGGGCCGGCGGCGGTACATGCTGTAGAAGGTGGCGACGGCGGTGACCTCGGCGGTGGTCAGGCCGAGCATGTCGGCGCAGAACCGCATGCCGGTACGGGTGACGTACCCCTCCTCCGCCTGCACGAGGTGCAGCATCGGCAGGAGCGCGGAGCGGGACCCCGGGTAGCGGTCGATGATCGCCCGCGCGTCGGCTTCGAGCCGGGCGCGGACCTCGGCCGGGTAGTCGGGGGCCGGCAGCTCCGGCATCCCGAGCTGGATGTCCGTCATCGGTCGACACCTCCCATCACGGGGTCGATGGAGGCGACGGCGACGATGACGTCGGCGACCTGGCCGCCTTCGCACATCGCGGCCATGGCCTGGAGGTTGGTGAAGGACGGGTCGCGGAAGTGGACCCGGTAGGGGCGGGTGCCGCCGTCGGAGACGACGTGGACGCCGAGCTCGCCCTTGGGCGACTCGACGGCCGTGTACGCCTGTCCGGCGGGGACCCGGAAGCCCTCGGTGACCAGCTTGAAGTGGTGGATCAGGGCCTCCATGGAGGTGCCCATGATCTTCTTGATGTGGTCGAGGGAGTTGCCGAGGCCGTCGGGGCCGAGGGCGAGCTGGGCGGGCCAGGCGATCTTCTTGTCGCCGACCATGACCGGGCCGGGCTCCAGGCGGTCGAGGCACTGCTCGACGATCCGCAGCGACTGGCGCATCTCCTCCAGGCGGACGAGGAAGCGGCCGTAGGCGTCGCAGGTGTCGGCGGTGGGGACCTCGAAGTCGTAGGTCTCGTAGCCGCAGTACGGGTCGGTCTTGCGCAGGTCGTGCGGGAGCCCGGCCGAGCGCAGGATGGGGCCGGTGGCGCCCAGCGCCATGCAGCCGGTGAGGTCGAGGTAGCCGACGTCCTGCATGCGGGCCTTGAAGATGGGGTTGCCGGTGGCGAGCTTGTCGTACTCCGGCAGGTTCTTCTTCATGGTCTTCACGAACTCGCGCACGGCGTCGACGGCGCCGGGCGGGAGGTCCTGGGCGAGGCCGCCGGGGCGGATGAACGCGTGGTTCATGCGCAGGCCGGTGATCAGCTCGTACAGGTCCAGGATCATCTCGCGGTCCCGGAAGCCGTAGATCATGATCGTGGTGGCGCCGAGCTCCATGCCGCCGGTGGCGATGCAGACCAGGTGCGAGGAGAGCCGGTTGAGCTCCATCAGCAGGACGCGGATGATGCTCGCCCGGTCCGGGATCTGGTCGGTGATGCCGAGCAGCTTCTCCACGCCGAGGCAGTACGCCGTCTCGTTGTAGAACGAGGTGAGGTAGTCCATGCGGGTGACGAAGGTGGTGCCCTGCGTCCAGGTCCGGTATTCGAGGTTCTTCTCGATGCCGGTGTGGAGGTAGCCGATGCCGCAGCGGGCCTCGGTGACGGTCTCGCCGTCGATCTCCAGGATGAGCCGGAGCACGCCGTGGGTGGACGGGTGCTGGGGGCCCATGTTGACGACGATGCGCTCGTCGTCGGCCTTGGCGGCGGACCGGACGACCTCGTCCCAGTCGCCGCCGGTGACCGTGTAGACGGTGCCTTCGGTCGTCTCACGCGCGCTTGCAGAAGGGGTGGTCACGAGTACGACCTCCGCTGGTCCGGAGCCGGGATCTGGGCGCCCTTGTACTCGACGGCGATGCCGCCGAGGGGGTAGTCCTTGCGCTGCGGGTGGCCCTGCCAGTCGTCCGGCATCATGATCCGGGTGAGGGCGGGGTGGCCGTCGAAGACGAGACCGAAGAAGTCGTAGGTCTCGCGCTCGTGCCAGTCGTTGGTCGGATAGACCCCGACGAGGGACGGCACGTGCGGGTCGCTGTCGGGGGCCGAGACCTCCAGGCGGATCAGCCGGCCGTGGGTGAGCGAGCGCAGGTGGTAGACGGCGTGCAGCTCGCGGCCCTTGTCGCCCGGGTAGTGGACGCCGGAGACGCCCGTACAGAGCTCGAAGCGCAGGGCGGGGTCGTCGCGCAGGGTGCGGGCGACCCGGACGAGGTGCTCGCGCTCGATGTGGAAGGTGAGCTCCCCGCGGTCGACGACGGTCTTCTCGATCGCGTTCTCGGGGAGGAGGCCCTGTTCCTCCAGGGCGCCTTCGAGCTCGTCGGCGACCTCGTCGAACCAGCCGCCGTAGGGGCGGGTGGCGGGCCCGGGCAGCCGGATCGAGCGGACGAGGCCGCCGTAGCCGGAGGTGTCGCCGCCGTCGTCGGCGCCGAACATGCCGCGCTGGACGCGGACCTCCTCGCCGTGCTCGCCGCGCTGGCCCGGCAGGTTCTGCGCGCTGAGGTCCTTCTCGGGGTTGGGGGTCTCGTCGCTCAACGTGCACACCCCTTCGCTTCTCCGCCCGCGCGGCGCAGAGCCTCGCGCATCGTCGTCGCCTGCGGCCTGGCGGCCACGCGTGCGTCGCTCACCTCAGCAGCCCCTTCATCTCGATCGTCGGCAGCGCCTTGAGCGCCGCCTCCTCCGCCTCGCGGGCCGCTTCCTTGGCGTTCACGCCGAGCTTGGAGCCCTGGATCTTCTGGTGGAGCTTGAGAATCGCGTCCATCAGCATCTCCGGGCGCGGCGGGCAACCCGGCAGATAGATGTCAACCGGAACAATGTGATCAACGCCCTGCACAATCGCGTAATTGTTGAACATTCCGCCTGAAGAGGCGCATACGCCCATCGAGATGACCCACTTGGGGTTCGGCATCTGGTCGTAGACCTGCCGCAGGACGGGCGCCATCTTCTGGCTGACGCGGCCGGCCACGATCATCAGGTCGGCCTGGCGCGGCGAGCCGCGGAAGACCTCCATGCCGAAGCGGGCCAGGTCGTAGCGGCCGGCTCCGGTGGTCATCATCTCGATGGCACAGCAGGCGAGGCCGAAGGTCGCGGGGAAGACGGATGCCTTCCGGACCCAGCCCGCGGCCTGTTCGACGGTCGTCAGCAGAAAACCGCTCGGCAGCTTCTCTTCGAGTCCCATGGGTGCTCCTCAGCCCCTCAGTCCCATTCCAGGCCGCCGCGCCGCCACACGTACGCGTAGGCGACGAAGACGGTGAGCACGAAGAGCAGCATCTCCACGAGCCCGAAAAGCCCCAGGGCGTCGAAGCTGACGGCCCAGGGGTAGAGGAAGACGATCTCGATGTCGAAGACGATGAAGAGCATCGCCGTCAGGTAGTACTTGATCGGGAAGCGACCGCCCCCGGCAGGCGTCGGCGTGGGCTCGATGCCGCACTCGTACGCCTCGAGTTTCGCCCTGTTGTACCGCTTTGGCCCGATGAGCGTGGCCATGACCACGGAGAAGATCGCAAACCCCGCTCCCAGGGCACCGAGCACGAGGATGGGCGCGTACGCATTCACGCTCCTCGCTCCTTCCAGTCGTCCTTGACCGTTGGACCGCACACCGGCTTCGCGTCGTCCTCATCCGGGTCTCCGAAGATCGCCACATGTGAGGCAGTTCACAAGCCGACTGCCGCGTATCTTAAGCCCGCCCCTCTGTGATCTGCGACACGGGGTACGCCAAGGACTTTGTGATCTCCACCACCTGACGAAGGATCATGAAGCCGGATGAGCGGTGATCTTGCCACGCGAAGCGCCCAGGTGATCACCAGATGTGACATCCGTATCGGAAATCGCTGGTCGGAGGGGTGTTGCACTATCAAGAGTTGGCCGCTACAGGCAAATTGGCACTGGAACGCGTACGAGTGATAAGGGAACCGGCCATCGCCCGGTCGGGGGTCCGGACGTACGGCGGTGGACGTGTGCGCGCGTTCACGAGCGCGGATGTGACCTGCACCACAGGAATCGAGGGCCGGGAAGAACGGGGCTTGGCCATCGACGTGAAGAGGTGGTAAGCGGCGGGCAATTCGGGCGTTTCATTGAAAACACATGATCAAGGCCCTGTTAAGCCGTGCCCGTTTTGCCCGTTACGGCGTCAATAAGGGTGCCAGAGAAGCGGATTCGAAGGTTCCGGACGTAACTGTGGCGCAACCCACGTTTCTTGAAGGGAACCGTGAAGCCCTGATAGCGGTTGTACTCATGTCCCAGACCGCTCACATACCCAGCCACCGGAAGCCCCGCCGCGGCGCCTCGAAGCTCGCGTTCCGGGCCGGAGTTGCCGGTGGCGTCTTCAGCACCATCGCGGTGGCCGGAGCCGCCGCCCCGGCGAACGCCGAGCCGGTGACCGAGACGACCCTCGAGATGCCCACCCTGGGCTCCCTCGACGCCGACCTCGCCGGCGCCGTCTCCGCCTCCGCCGAGGCGAGCCAGCAGGAGGCCCTGGACCAGCACCTCGCGGCCCAGGAGAAGGCGGCCCTCGAGAAGGCCGCCAAGGACGCCAAGAAGGCCAAGGCCGAGGCGGACCGCAAGGCCGAGGCCGAGAAGGCCGAGAAGGCCCGCGCCGAGGCCCGGGAGCGCGCCTCCCGCACCGCGGAGCGCACCTCCCTCTCCACGTCCTCCTACAGCGCCTCGGACAGCGGCTCCTCCAGCAGCTCCCGGGTCGCCACCGGCTCCGCCGCCGCCATCGTGGCCTTCGCCCGCGCCCAGGTCGGCGACGCCTACGTCTCCGGCGGCACCGGTCCCAACTCCTGGGACTGCTCCGGCCTCGTCCAGGCCGCCTACCGCCAGGCCGGCATCGACCTGCCGCGCGTCTCCAGCTCGCAGTCGAGCATGGGCACCTCCGTCTCCCTGAGCGACCTCCAGCCGGGCGACATCCTGTACTGGGGCAGCCGCAGCGGCTCGTACCACGTCGCCATCTACGTCGGCGGCGGCAAGTACGTCGGCGCGCAGAACCCCTCGACCGGTGTCGTCGAGCGCGACATGGACTGGGACCCGCCGTCGGGCGCCGTCCGGATCCTCTGATCCGCACCGGAACGAAGCGAAGGGCCGTCACTCCTCGGGGGAGCGACGGCCCTTCGCCCTGTTCACCCAGGGGCGCTACCGCCGGAAGGACTCGATGACCCTGGCGTAGCTGTCGCCACCGTGCCCGGCCGCCACCGCCTCCCGCATCAGCTCCAGATGCAGCCGCGGCAGCCGGTCGTCGACCCCCCGCTCCGCACCGGCGTGCAGCAGGTGGCCGATCGCCGCCACCTGGACGTCGATCGTGGCGTCGTCCCCCGGGTACGCGCCGGCGTCGATCTGCTCCGCGTAGCCGGTCATGAACCACGCGACCGTCCGCAGCCAGCGGACGGCGACCCCGGTGAACTCCTTCGCCGGTACGCCGTCGGCGCCGGTGAGCGCGGTGGCGTGCAGCCAGCCGCCGAAGACCGACCACATCAGGCCGAGCAGCCCCGCGTCGTACAGCGAGGCGAGGCCCGCGTCCGTGCCGAGGTCGACCGGGTCGCCGAGCACGGCGAGGGTCTCGCGGTGCGCGGCCAGCAGCTCGGGCGAGCCCGCGTACAGGATCATGTTGGCGCTGTCGCCGATGCCGGGCGGCGTGGTCATGATGCCGCCGTCGAGGTAACCGATCCCGTGGGCCGCCGCCCAGGCGGCCTCCTCGCGGGCCTGCTCGGGCGAGCTCGAGGTGAGGTTCACCAGGACCCGGCCGCGCAGCGCGTCCGCGACGGGGGCGAGGAGCTCGCGGACGGCCGCGTGGTCGAGGACGCAGACCACGACGAGCTCGCTCGCCGTGACCGCCTCGGCGACGCTCGCGGCGCTCCGGGCGCCCCGGGCGACCAGCGGAGCGGCCTTCTCCGGGGTGCGGTTGTGGACGGTGGTGGGGTGGCCGGCGGTGAGGAAGGCGTCGGCGAGGGCGCTGCCCATCCGGCCGAGCCCGATGACGGTGACGTGCTGCTTCGTGCTGTCGCTCATGCGCCCCACGCTCCCAGCGGCGCGAGGCCGCCGACAGCGGGTGAACCGCCCGCGGGCGCACGGTTCCTGCCATAGGCTCGCCGGCATGAGCGCAGGAGTGGTGGCCGTCGCCCTCGTCCCCGGCAAGACACCCGGGATCTCCCCCTGGGACCTCTACGAACTGTCCGTCGCCACCATGGTCTTCGGCATCCCGCACACCGACCTGGCCGACCCCTGGTACGCGCTGCGCGTCGTCGCCGGCCCCGGCCCGCAGAGCACGCACGGGCTCGACGGGCTCGCCGGCGCGGACACGGTCATCGTGCCGTCGGTGCCGGACGGTGTCGTCGAGGGCCGCGAGAGCCTGCCCGGCGATCTCGTCGAGGCCCTGCGGGCGGCGGCGGACGGCGGCGCCCGGATGGTGTCCATGTGCAGCGGGGCCTTCGCGCTCGCCGCCGCCGGACTGCTCGACGGCCGCCGGGCCACCCTCCACCGGGAGTACGCGCCCGCACTCGCCGCCCGCCACCCCCGTGTGGACGTCGACGCCTCGGTCCTCTACACCGACGAGGACACCGTGCTCACCGGCGCGGGCGCCGCCGCCGGCCTGGACCTGTGCCTGCACCTCGTCCGCAAGGACCTCGGCGCCACCGTCGCGGGCGCCCTCGCCCAGCGCCTGGTCGTCCCGGCCCCGCGGGCCGGCGACCGGCCCCAGTTCGTGGAGGCGCCGCTGCCGCCGGGCGGGCGGGACCTGCTCGGGCCCGCCCTCCAGTGGGCCCTGGAGCACCTGCACGAGCCGCTGACCGTCGACGGGCTGGCCCGCCGGGCCCGGATGAGCCCGCGCACCTTCCACCGCCGGGTGCGCGAGGCCCACGGCACCACACCGCTGCAGTGGCTGCTCCAGCAGCGGGTGGTGCGGGCGCAGGCGCTCCTGGAGTCGACCGATCTGCCGGTGGAGCGGATCGGCGAGGCGAGCGGACTGGGGTCGGCGGCGAACCTGCGCCGCCACTTCACCCGTGCCCTCGGGGTCTCGCCGACCGCCTACCGGCGTTCGTTCACGCCTTCGGTGCCACCTTCGACAGGCCGTTGATGATGCGGTCCATCGCGTCGCCGCCCGTCGGGTCGGTGAGGTTGGCCAGCATCTTCAGCGTGAACTTCATCAGCAGCGGGTGGGTCAGACCGCGCTGCGTCGCGACCTTCATGACCTTCGGGTTGCCGATGAGCTTCACGAAGGCGCGGCCGAGCGTGTAGTAGCCGCCGTAGGTGTCCTTCAGGATCCGCGGGTAGTTGCGCAGCGCCAGCTCGCGCTGGGCGGGGGTGGAGCGGGCGTGGGCCTGCACGATGACGTCGGCGGCGATCTGGCCGGACTCCATCGCGTAGGCGATGCCCTCGCCGTTGAACGGGTTGACCAGGCCGCCCGCGTCACCGACGAGCAGCAGGCCCTTGGTGTAGTGCGGCTGGCGGTTGAAGGCCATCGGCAGGGCCGCGCCGCGGATCGGCATCGTCATGTTGTCCGGGGTGAAGCCCCAGTCCTCCGGCATGGAGGCGCACCACGCCTTCAGGACCTCGCGCCAGTCCAGCTCGCGGAAGGCCGAGGACGAGTCGAGGATGCCGAGGCCCACGTTGGACGTGCCGTCGCCCATGCCGAAGATCCAGCCGTAGCCGGGCAGCAGACGGTCCTGCGGGCCGCGCCGGTCCCACAGCTCCAGCCAGGACTCCAGGTAGTCGTCCTCGTGGCGGGGCGTCGTGAAGTACGTCCGGACGGCGACGCCCATCGGACGGTCCTCACGCCGGTGCAGCCCCATCGCCAGGGACAGCCGGGTCGAGTTGCCGTCGGCGGCCACGACCAGCGGCGCGTGGAAGGTGACCTCGCGCTTCTCCTCGCCGAGCTTGGCGCGCACGCCGGTGATCCGGCCGGTGCGGTCGTCGATCAGCGGCGCCTGGACGTTGCAGCGCTCGTACAGCCGCGCCCCCGCCTTCTGCGCCTGACGGGCCAGCGTCTCGTCGAAGTCGTCGCGCTTGCGCACGAGTCCGTAGTCCGGATACGAGGCGAGGTCCGGCCAGTCGAGCTGGAGCCGCACACCGCCGCCGATGATCCGCAGGCCCTTGTTGCGCAGCCAGCCGGCCTCCTCGGAGATGTCGATGCCCATGGCGACGAGCTGCTTGGTGGCGCGCGGGGTGAGCCCGTCGCCGCAGACCTTCTCGCGCGGGAACGCGGTCTTCTCCAGGAGCAGGACGTCGAGTCCCGCCTTGGCCAGGTAGTACGCGGTGGTCGAGCCGGCCGGGCCCGCCCCGACGACGATCACATCTGCGCTGTGCTCGGAGAGGGGCTGCTCGGTCACGGCGGGGTCTCCCGAAGACTAGGGCGATAGGGGCGGTACGGACGTACGCACGTACCCGGGCAGTCTAGGGGGGCCCGTGTCGCACGCTCCGAAGGGCCACCCGGAGAGGAAGGATCGTCATATGACGATCATGCGAAGACACGGAGGACCCGTCCGCCGGCCGAGCGCGCTGATCACGGCGGTCCTCGCCCTCCTCGCCCTCCTCTGCTCGGCGTTCCTCGTGCTGCCCGCGAACGCCGACCCGCTGCCCTTCGACGACTGCCCCGCGCACACCCTGTGCCTCTACAGCGGCGCCGCCGGCACCGGCGAGCGGCGGGACTTCACCGACCGCCGGAACGCGGAGGCGTACGACGCGGCCTGGGACGACCGGACGCTGTCGGCCAGGAACAACACCCGGTACTGGGCCTGCCTGTACGTCGACGCCGGCTACGGCGGCCCGGTGCGGACCGTCGAGCCGGGCGGCTCCGGCGACTACGCCACCGGCGACCCCCGCTTCGTCCGCACCCTGAGCGCCCACAAGACGGTCCCGACCCGCGCCCTGTGCTTCACCGGCTACGAGCGCTGCCCCGACAACCGGGTCTGCACCTTCGCGAAGCCCCACGGGCGGGGCGCGATGACCGTGCACCTGCCCCGGACCGCAGGGGACGACCACGGCAGCAGCTACGGCCCCGAGGCCGCACCCCGGTCGGTCTTCAACCGCACCCGGCACGACGCCTGCTTCTACCCCCGGCCCACCTTCGACGGCACCTGGACCGACCCGAAGGACCGGAAGACCTACGGCGCCTACGTGGTGCTCCGCGGCGACCACACCACCGTGCCCGCCCCCTTCGCGGCCACCTTCCGCTCCCACGAGCTCGTCGACGGAACGGCGGAGTGCCAGTGACCACGCGCCACCGCCGTACCCTCGCGTCCCTCGTCGCCGCCCTCGGCGCCCTCGCCCTGACCACCTCGGCCGTCGCCGCGCCCCCCGCCGGGGAGCCGGCGAGCCCGCTCGCCCTCCGCTGGACCCCGGGCGCACCCGTCACCCTCGCCCCCGGCGTCACCCACACCACGTGGACCGAGACGATCCCCGACAACCGCACGGCGGGCCGCGTCCTCCAGGTCGTCGAGATCGACCCCGCCGCCGGCCCGGTCACGCTGGAGAGCTTCCTCGGCGCGAACGCCTCCGCGGCGGAGACCGTCGCCGACCAGCTCGCCGCCGTGTCCCCCGTCGCCGCCCGTCACCCGCACGCGGGCGTCAACGGCGGCCTGTTCCAGCGGGAGGCGGCCGGGACGGCGGCCGAGAGGATCGTGTACACCAGCGCCTCGGCCGTCGACGGGGTCCTGCACAGCGCCGGCTGCTGGAGCGGCGGCAAGGGCAGCACCGGAGCGGTCATCCAGTACGGCGTCCCGTACATCACCAAACTCCGCACGGAGATGAGGCTGACCGCGCCCACCGGCGAGACGATCCGGATCGACGACGTCAACCGGAGCCCCGGCCGCGCCCCGCACTGCGCGCGCGACGAGCGCGACACCAAGGTCAGCTCGGACCCGGCCGTCTACTCCGACCCGGACGAGATCGTCCTGTTCACCGACGACTACGGCGCCACCGTCCCCGCACCGGGCACGGACCCCACCGGCGCCGCCACCACCGACCGGGGCTTCGAGGTCGTCCTCGACGCGCACGGCGTCGTCACCGACGCCCACGAGGGCCGCGGCGGCATCCGGGTCCCGGCCGGCGGCCGCGTCCTCCAGGGCATCGGCACCGGGGCCGCGTGGCTGCGCACCCGGTTCGTCCGCGACGACCGGGCGGTGATCGGCACGAGGCTGCGGGACATGACGAGGGAGCGGGACATCCCGCTGGACGCCTCGGTCGACGTCGTGAGCGCCTTCCACCAACTGCTGCGCGACGGCGAGATCCCCGCCGAACTGCCCGACGCGTGCAGCGGCACGGAGACGGGCGCCGACGGCACCACCCGCGTCTGCACCGACTCGCGGACGGCCCTCGGCACCGACGACGAGGGCCACCCGGTGCTCGTCACCCTCACCGGCCGGGCGAACGAGGACGGCGACTACCTGCGCTCCTTCGCCGAGCTCCTCGACTCCCGGGAACTCGGCCTGGTCGACGTGCTCAACCTCGACGGCGGCGGCTCGACCACGCTCGTGACCGGCACGCGGGTGCGGACGCCCCCGACGGACACCGAGGGCGGCGTGAAGGTGCACCGCAAGGTCGCGGACGCGGTGTACACCGGCGTCGGCGGCTACGGCCTGCCCGCGGCGTAGCCGCGCCGCCGGGCCGCCGGCCCTACTCCGCCTTGAACCCGCGGTGCAGGGCCACGATCCCGCCCGACAGGTTCCGCCAGGCGACCCTGGACCAGCCGGCCTTCCGCAGCATCCCCGCGAGGGTCGGCTGGTCGGGCCAGGAGCGGATGGACTCGGCCAGGTAGACGTACGCGTCGGGGTTCGAGGAGACGGCGCGCGCGACCGGCGGCAGCGCCCGCATCAGGTACTCCTCGTAGACCGTGCGGAACGGCGCCCACGTGGCGTGCGAGAACTCGCAGATGACGACCCGGCCGCCGGGCTTCGTCACCCGGTACAGCTCGCGCAGCGCCTGGTCGGTGTCCTGGATGTTGCGCAGGCCGAAGGAGATGGTGACCGCGTCGAAGACGTCGTCCTTGAACGGCAGCTTCGTGCCGTCGCCCGCCGTGAACGGCATCCACGGGTGCTTCCGCTTGCCGACCCGGAGCATGCCGAGGGAGAAGTCGCACGGCACGACGTACGCCCCGGCGCGGGCGAACGGCTGCGAGGAGGTCGCGGTGCCGGCCGCGAGGTCGAGGATCTTCTGCGCCGGCCGCGCGTCGACCGCCTTGGCGACCTCCTTGCGCCACCGCCGGTCCTGACCGAGGGACAGGACGTCGTTGGTGAGGTCGTAGTTCGCCGCGACGTCGTCGAACATGGAGGCGACTTCGTGCGGCTGCTTGTCCAGGTTGGCTCGGGTCACGGTCCCCATTCAAGCAGCCGCCGGAATCTCTTCTCGTACCGCTTCAACCTTTCGGGCCCGGGCGCGCTCAAGGACGGTCGAGCACAGCACACGACGGCGAGGAGAGCAGGAGCGCGATGGCAGTGTCGACCGAAGTGAGACCCGAGGTGGTGGGGGGCGTGGACGTGGGGTCCGTCGCCGGGTTCGAGGACTTCGCGCGGGCCTCCCAGCAGCGGCTGTACCGCACGGCGTACCTGCTGTGCGGGGACGCGGAGAACGCGCGGGACCTGACCCAGACCACGCTGGCCACGCTCTACCGGCACTGGCGGCGGGCGGGGGCCGCCGAGCATCCGCTCGCGTACGCCAAGACGGTGCTGACGCGGACGTTCCTGGCGGAACGGCGCCGGCGGCTGCGCGACCTCCTCGTGCTCACCCGGACCGGCGGCACGGTGCCGGAGGCCGCCGCCGACCACGCCGACCTGCGCGTCACGCTGCTCGCGGTGCTCGCCGAGCTGCCGCCGAGGGCCCGGGCGATGGTCGTGCTGCGCTACTGGGACGACCAGAGCGTGGCCTCCGTGGCGGCGCTGCTGCGGTGCAGCGAGGCCACCGTCAAGAGCCAGTGCTCGCGCTCGCTCGCCCGACTCCGCGTACGCCTGGCCGACGCCGGGCTCTCGATCACGGAAAGCTGAGGTTCCCAGTGGACAACGAGACCGTTCCGCTCCGCGACGTCCTGGACCGTACGGCCGAGGACCTGCCGCCGCTGCCCGACCTCGCCCCCCTCGCCGTGCGGGAGGGACGCAGGCGGCGGGCCCGGGCCCGCCTCGCCGTCGCGGCCACCGCCTTCGGCGCCGTCACCGCGGGAGCCCTCGGGCTGACCCTGCTGCCGGGCGCGGACCCCGCGCCCGCGACACCGGCCGCCGTGCCCTCGGCCACCGGCGCGAGCGCGAGCCCCGGCGGGAGCTATCCCCCGGTGGTGGTGGAGGAGACGCCCGGCGTCACCCCGCCCGACAACCCCGACGGTCTGGCCGGGGCCGAGCGCGAGCGGCGGGCGGCGCACCAGCAGCGGGTGGCGGCGCTCCTCGACGAGCTGCTGCCCCCGAAGGTCACCGCGATCCGGCCGGTGAAGGACCAGGTGGCGGTCTACCGGATCACGGCCGGCGGCACGTCCTTCCGCATGACCGTCTCGGTGCGGCCGACCGACGACCGGGCCCTGCGGCCCTGCGTGAACCTCCCGGAGCACCGGGTCGTCTGCGAGGCCGTCGCCTTCGACGGGGACCGCGAGGCGCACCTGCTCTCGATGCCGGTCGACGGGCAGGACACCCTGGGCTCGTACGTGAACTTCCTGTACGGCGGGAGCCGGGTGGGGCTCTCCGTCGAGCCCCAGGGCGCCTCGGCGCCGGTGACCCCGCGCCAGTTGCTCGCCGTCGCCGAGGACCCGCGCTTCCTCGACCTGGTGCGGCGGGCGGACGCGAGTCCGATGGAGACAAAGGCGCCGCCGGCCGTCAAGGGCGGCTGAGCGGTACGGGCGTTCGCGCCGTCAGCGGGCGCGGTAGACGAGGCGGCCGTCGAGGACGGTGGCCACGCAGGCCGACGCCCCCCGGCGGACCAGGGCCGCCGTGTCGGGCACGTCGAAGACGGCGAAGCGGGCCGGGGCGCCCGCCGTCAGGCGCGGCAGCAGCACCAGCGGCACCGGCGAGAGCGACGGTGGGCCGGGCAGCACCTCGGGCCGGCGGCCGATCGCGAGGCCCGCGCGGCGCACCGCGTCCTGGGCGGCCCGGGAGCGGAGCTCGCCGGCGACGGCGACCGTCCCGTGCGCGAGGAGGCGCTGCACCCCGCGCCGGGCGCTGGCGCCGAGCCGGGCCGGGTCGGCGCGGAAGAGGGCCCGGGCCCGCTCCCCGGTGACCGGCTCGGTGCCGTAGGTGTCGGCCTCGCGCGGGTCCGGGTGGTAGGTCTGCTCCAGCAGCTCGGGGCCGTACGGGTTGAGCAGCCCGGGCAGCAGGAGGCCGGGCCAGCGGCGCAGCCGGGCGTCCTGGTGGGCGGCCGCCAGCTCCTCGTACGGGCCGACGGCCGCGATCCGGCCGCCGTCGACGAGGACGGCGGTCTCCGGCGACGCCTCGGCGACGTGCAGGGTCAGCAACGGGGCCTCAGTTCGCGTCCAGCAGCTTCAGCTCGGGGTGGGCCGTGCCGCCCTCGATCGCGATCGACGAGATGTGCGAGGCGACGCGCTCGTCGACCGGGTCGTTCGCCGGGTCGTCGTGGACGACGAGGTGCTCGTACGTCGTCGAGCGCTGGGCCGGCACGCGGCCGGCCTTGCGGATGAGGTCGATGATCTCCAGCCGGTTCGAGCGGTGCTTGGCACCGGCCGAGGAGACCACGTTCTCCTCCAGCATGATCGAACCCAGGTCGTCCGCTCCGTAGTGCAGGGACAACTGGCCGACCTCCTTGCCGGTGGTCAGCCAGGAGCCCTGGATGTGGGCCACGTTGTCGAGGAAGAGCCGCGCGATGGCGATCATGCGCAGGTACTCGAAGAGGGTGGCCTGGGTGCGGCCCTTCAGGTGGTTGTTCTCGGGCTGGTACGTGTACGGGATGAAGGCCCGGAAGCCGCCCGTCCGGTCCTGCACGTCACGGATCATCCGCAGGTGCTCGATGCGCTCGGCGTTGGTCTCGCCGGTGCCCATCAGCATGGTGGAGGTGGACTCGACGCCCAGCTTGTGGGCGATCTCCATGATCTCCAGCCAGCGCTCGCCGCTCTCCTTCAGGGGCGCGATGGCCTTGCGCGGGCGCGCCGGGAGCAGCTCGGCGCCGGCGCCGGCGAAGGAGTCGAGGCCGGCCTCGTGGATGCGGGTGATGGCCTCCTCGACGGAGACGCCGGAGATACGGGCCATGTGCTCGACCTCGGACGCGCCGAGGGAGTGGATGACCAGCTCCGGGAACTCCTTCTTGATGGCGGCGAAGTGCTTCTCGTAGTACTCGACGCCGAAGTCCGGGTGGTGGCCGCCCTGGAACATGATCTGGGTGCCGCCGAGCTCCACGGTCTCCGCGCAGCGGCGCAGGATGTCCTCGAGGTCGCGGGTCCAGCCGTTCTTGGTGTCCTTCGGCGGGGCGTAGAAGGCGCAGAACTTGCACGCCGTCACACAGACGTTCGTGTAGTTGATGTTCCGCTCGATGATGTACGTGGCGATGTGCTCGGTGCCCGCGTACCGGCGGCGGCGCACGGCGTCCGCGGCGGCGCCCAGGGCGTGCAGCGGCGCCGAGCGGTACAGCTCGAGCGCCTCCTCGGGGGTGATCCGGCCACCCGCGGCGGCGCGGTCGAGAACGGCTGCGACATCAAGAGACGTGAGTTCGGCCTTCTCGGTCACCGGGTGTGTCCCTTTCGGAGGGGTGCGTACGCGTTCCGGCGCGTACGGAGCGGACCGAACCAGCCTACGCCAGGGCCTCCGCGCGGATTCGTCCCGGTCCCGAGCCAACCGATCGGGCGCGGAAGCCCTCTCCTTCTCCGGAATCCGCCGTATCACCCGAAACGCCCCACGCACCGCATCACACCGCACCGGAGACCCTTGATGACACGTCGCCGCCGCCCGATCCGCGCCCTCGCGGCAGCCCTCGCCCTCGGCACCACCCTGGCCGTGGTGACCGGCTGCTCGGACGAGGGCGACCCGGTCTCCTTCGACACGCCGAAGAGCGAGACGTCCGCCGGGCGTCAGGCCGTCCAGCAGCAGCACAAGCCGAAGCCCGGCACCGGCACCGGCACCGGCGCCGGCGCAAAGGCCCCGGAGACGGTCTTCCCGACCGGGCCCAAGGCGGAGTTCACCACGGCCAACACCGTCGAGGACGGCACCAAGATCGGTGTCACCGAGCTCCGGGGCGAGAAGTCCGGGTTCACGGGCAAGGTCTGGGTGTGGGCCCCGAAGCAGTATTTCGATCCGAAATACGCGAACAGCGGCTTCCCCGTCCTCATCGCCCTGCCCGGAGGACTCGGCTATCCGACGAATTACTGGATGGGCACCGACCTGAAACTCCAGTCGAGCATCGCCCGGTGGTCGGAGGAGGGAAAGAGCCTTCCGTTCATCGTCGTGATGCCTGTGCTCAACCCGAACGACAAGGCGTACTACGACGGCAGTGATATCCCCGGCGAGCCGAGAATGGGGACCTGGCTGACCGAGGACGTGCCGGATTTCGTGCGGGCGAATTTCCGTACGTTCAGGTCGCGGGACGGCTGGGCCTTCATGGGGTCGTCGTCGGGCGGCTTCGTCGGCCTGAAGGCCGTGCTCCAGAAGCCGGACCGCTTCAAGGCGGTCATCGCCTCCGGACCGGACCTCGTGCCCGACTCGCCGCTGTGGAAGGGGCACGAGAAGGAGCGGCAGGCGAACAACCCGGAGCGGCTCGCCAAGGCGCTCGGCGCGAAGCCCGACACCCCGGCCAACCGGGTCTACCTGGCGTTCCAGATGGGCACGAAGGAGACCTGGATGGCCCCGCGCCTGAACGCCTTCATCAAGACGTACACGAAGGGCCCGGTGAAGTCGCGGCTGCAGATCATCCCGGACGGCTCGCACAACGCGAAGAGCTATGTGCGGGGCATGGACATGGGTTCGATCGCCTGGATCAGCGAGCAGCTCCAGGCGCCGATCCCCTCGCCCTGAGCCTCCTGAGCCTCCTGAGGCTGCCGAGCCCGCCGAGCCTGCCGGGCCTCAGGAGCGCCCGGGGCTCGGGGCCGGAGCCGGCTCAGCGCCGGGCTTCGAGCAGCTCCACCCGTACGTCGGCGGGGAAACCGGTCGTCGGGCCGGTCCGGCGGGCGAACTCGCGCACGCCGGCGAGCTGCTCCGGCCCGAAGCGGAAGTCGAGCGTCCGGAAGTACCGCTCCAGCAGCTCCGCGTCGAACGCCTCCCAGCGCGCGGCCTGCTCGGCGACCTTGGCGACCTCCTCCAGGGACAGGTCCCGCGAGGCCAGGAAGGCCCGGTGCACGTCGTGGACGGTCTCCGGCTCGCGGGCCAGGAAGTCCTTGCGGGCCGCCCACACCGCGAAGACGAACGGCAGGCCCGTCCACTCCTTCCACATCAGCCCCAGGTCGTGGACCTCCAGGCCGAGCCGGGGCGCGTCGTGCAGCGAGGCCCGCAGCGCCGCGTCGCCGATCAGCACGGCCGCCTCGGCCTCCTGCATCATCAGGCCGAGGTCGGGCGGGCACGTGTAGTAGTCGGGCGCCACGCCGTACCGCTCGGCGAGCAGCAACTGCGCCAGGCGCACGGAGGTCCGGGAGGTGGAACCGAGCGCCACCCGCGCGCCGTCCAGCTCGCCCAGGGGCAACTGGGAGACGATCACGCAGGACATGACCGGCCCGTCGCAGCCGACGGCGATGTCGGGCAGCGCGACCAGGTCGTCGGCGTGCCGCAGGTACTCCACGAGGGTGACGGGACCGATGTCGAGATCGCCCCGGACCAGCCGCTCGCTGAGCTTCTCCGGGGTGTCCTTCGTGAGCTCGAGATCGAGGAGCGTTCCGGTCCGGGCCAGGCCCCAGTAGAGGGGGAGGCAGTTCAGGAACTGGATGTGTCCGACCCGGGGCCGGCTGCGCTGGTGGTCATCGGTTGCATTGTCCACAACGCGAGGCTAGTCCCGTCTCGAACGGTGGACATCGCCGGGGCACGTGTCAGTACACGCGCGGAGATCAAACATCCGAGTGACGTGATCTTTACCTCTACCGCTTCGCGCACGCTGCGTGCTACGCTCAACGCAAGTTGCAGTTTGGTTTCCCTTGCAGTACAGAGCCTGCGGAGCATGTAACCCGCAGGCTTTTGTAGTTTTCAGACTTGTTTGCAGGTTCTGGAGCAGGGCGACCCTTTGGCCCATAGGAGGGCTCATGGCTACCGGAACCGTGAAGTGGTTCAACGCTGAAAAGGGCTTCGGCTTCATTGCCCAGGAAGGCGGCGGCCCGGATGTCTTCGTCCACTACTCCGCGATCAACGCGTCTGGTTTCCGCTCCCTCGAGGAGAACCAGCAGGTGACCTTCGACGTCACCCAGGGCCCGAAGGGTCCGCAGGCGGAGAACGTCACCCCGGCCTAAGGCCACCGGGTCGACTATCGCGATCTTCGAGAAGCAGTACCCAAGGAGCCCCGCTCCGTGCACGTCCGTGTACGAGCGGGGCTCCTGCCGTTTCGGCCGCCGGATTCGTAGTCTGGTCGTATGACCGAACGGAAACCGCCCGGAGTCAGCTTCGAGTCGTTCGTCGACAAGCAGATCCGCGAGGCCACCGAGCGGGGCGAGTTCGCCCGGCTGTCCGGCTTCGGCAAGCCGCTCGCGGACGACACCGCGCCCTACGATGAGCTGTGGTGGGTCAAGCAGAAGCTGCACCGCGAGGGCGCCTCCGTGCTGCCGCCCTCCCTGGCCCTGCGCAAGGCCGCCGAGGACGCGGCGGACGCCGCCCGCGCGGCCGTCTCCGAGTCCCAGGTCCGCCGGATCCTCGGCGAGATCAACACCCGCATCGCCGAGGCCCTGACCCGCCCCCCGGCCGGCCCGCCCCTGAACCTGACCTTGTTCGACGTGGAGGCGGCGGTGGCGGAGTGGCGCGAGACGAGAAACCGCGCCACCTCTTGAACGCGTTCGGCTAGGATCCCGCGCATCCGGGGGGTGATCGGGGGGCTCGGGGCGCACGGGCGTCCCGGGCGGGATCTCCTTCCGTGTCCAGGAGGGGTTCCCAGATGCTTCGCACGGCTCGCCGCCGCGCCTTCCCGCGCACCGCGCTCGCCACCGCCGTCGTTCTGGCCGCCACCAGCGGCCTGACCGGCACCATGACACTGCCCGCCGCCGCCGAGGACCCGGCGCCCGCACCGGCCGCGGACGAGGTGGTGATCCCGGATCCGGGGCGGTTCAGGCCGCGTGCCGTGGACATCGATCACGCCGGGGCCGGTGGGTACGTCCACAGTCAGGAGGGCCGCACCCTGCTCTGGAGGGACCTGGCGACCGGCACGGACTCGCCGCTGCCCTCGAAGTACCTGGCCGCCGACACGGCCCGCCACTCCGGACACTTCGCCTTCTTCGACCGCGACACGCGGCGGATGACCGTCACCGACCTCTCGACTGGCGCGACGACCACCCTCGACGTGCCTCCGGCCCAGGGCCAGGTCTGGCTCCGCGGATTCACGCGGGACAGCATGCTCACCGCCACCAGGACGGCCGACGGCAGATACGGCGGTCTGCGCCTGTGGCGGAGCACCGGCGGCGAGGTCACCGAGCAGCCCGTCACCGGCCTGCGCGACACCGTCGCCAGCGTGCGGGTCCTGGAGCAGGACATGCGCGGCGCGCTCGTGACGACGCAGGCGGTGGCCGAAGGCCCGTACACCACCTACCTCCTCGACTACGCGACAGCGGAGCTCACGCCCACGACGACGGTCCCCCTGCTGGCCGATCGGAGCCTCGGGCACGACCGCCTGCTCGTGGAGCAGTCCAACGACGCCGTCCTGACCGTGCCCCGCGACAACCCCTCGGCCACGCCGGTGGTGACGCCGCTGCCCGCGAAGGGCATGAACGAGGCCGCCTGGTCGAAGTCGACCGTGCTCGGTGACTGGATCCTCGTGCGCCACGACCTCGACCCGTTCTGGGGCACGTACAGCGAGGGAGGGAAGCTGTACGCCGTGCCGCTCGGCGGCGGCACGGCCCGCGAGCTGCTCCCCCACGGGGCGGGCGACCTCACCGTCATGCCCGACGGCAGCGTCCTGGTCGTCGGCGGCACCCGGGCGCAGGACTGGGCCGTGCACCACGTCACCCTCGGCGAGGACGGGGTACCCCGGCTCGCGCCGGTGGCGAAGGTGCCGCAGATGCCCGCCAGCTATCGCGGGATCGCCGTGGGCGGCGGTCGGGTGAGCTACCTGAGCAACACCATGCCCGGACAAACCCTCTACGAGGTCGACACCCGGACGCCCACCGAGGTGAGGCGACGCGACTGGTACGCGACGGACAACATGCCCGCGCCGAAGGGGCCGTTCTCACTCGGCGACGGCCAGAGCGCCGTCGCCTGGAGCAGCGCGGTCGAGGCGCCCATCATCGAGAACTCCTCCCGGGTCGTGTACCTGCCGGCCGAGGCCACCCTCCTCGACGCCGGCGGCCGCTACACCCTCTCCACCGACGGCACCTCGCAGTACGTCACCGACTTCGGTGACACCCAGGGCGCCCAGATCCTGCTCAAGCGTCCGCAGGGCGCCGCCGCCCTGTGGGGCACCAAGCTGTGGAAGCCGGCAGCCACCGGCACGGGCAAGGTCAATTCGTACGACCTGGTCACCCAGGTGACGGCCCCCGTCATCGACCTCGGCTCCGGCTGCGTCCCTGCCGAGCTCCAGGCCCTGGGCCGCTGGCTCTACTGGGCCTGCGCGGGCGGCGCCAAGGCAGGCGTGTACGACCAGCAGCTCAAGAAGAGCGTCGCCGTCCCTGCGGGCGAGGCACTGCTCGGTGACGGCTACGTCGTACGGCGGGACAACGCGGCCGGCAAGCTGCTGCTCACCGAAGCGGCCACCGGCCGGACCTCCGAGTTCGCCGACATCCCGGTCAGGACCGCGACCGGGTCCGGCCGCCGGGTCGACTGGTCGGTGGACAAGTTCGGCGGCGGCGTCGCGTTCGTCGACGCGCAGAAGAACATCCACGTGAAGCGTGTCCCGATCGCCCCGCAACCCCTCGCCGTCCTGCACGCCTTCGAGATGGGCAAGTATCCGTCCGACCCCGTCTGGACGCACCTGTGGCGGCTGTCCCGCCCGGCGGGCGCCTGGAAGGTCACCATCCGGACCGCCGGAGGAAGCGTCGTGCGCACCCTCTCCGGCGAGGGCGGTGAGGGCGCCTCGGTCCGTGCCGTGTGGGACGGCAAGGACGAGGCCGGCAACGGCGTCCTGGAAGGGACCTACCGCTACGACCTGGAGGCCCGCGAGCCGGGCGGCACCACCACCGCCCTGCGCGCCGGCGGCACCATCCAGGCGTACGGCACCGTCCTCACCACCAGCCCCTCCTCCTACCAGCCGCTCGCCCCCAAGCGCGTCCTCGACACCCGGGCGGGCGTCGGCATCCGGAAGGCGAAGCTCGCCCCGTGGCAGCGGTTCCAGCTCAAGGTGGCGGGCGTCGGCGGGGTGCCGGCCACCGGGGCCACGAGTGTCGTCCTGAACGTCACGGCGACCAACACCACCAAGCCCGGCCACATCAGCGTGCTGCCCGGCACGGCGGGCCCGTACCACTCGTCCAACGGCAGCTCGCAGGTCAACTTCACCGCCGGGCAGACGACATCGAACCTGGTGGTCGTCCCCGTCGTCGACGGCAAGGTGGAGTTCTTCGCCAACACCTCCGGCAGCACGGACCTCGTCGCCGATGTCTCCGGCTACCACACGACGGCCACAGGCTCCGCCTTCCAGCCGCTCGCCCCGACCCGCTTCATGGACACCCGCAGCGGCACGGGCGTGCCCCGCGCCAAGATCGGCCAGGGCGGCACCGCCCGTCTTCAGGTCGCGGGCGTGAAGGGCGTCCCGGCGAGCGGCGTCACGGCCGTCGTCATGAACGTGACCGCCACCAACGCGACCAAGGGGACCTACGTCACCGCCTACCCGGACGGCACCCCGCGCCCGGGCACATCCAGCCTGAACGTCCCCGCGGGCCGGACGGTCGCCGGGGCCGTCGTCGTCCCCGTCGTCAACGGCAAGGTGGCCTTCACCAACGGCTGGGGCTCCGTGGACCTGCTCGGCGACGTCGTCGGCTACTACACGAACGGCAGCGGCTCGGCCTTCACCGGCACCGAACCGCGCCGCCTCATGGACACCCGCCTCGGCTTCGGCGTCCGCAAGGGCGCAGTGGGTCCGGGCCAGTCCGTGACGCTCCAGGCCGGGGGCGCCGGCGTGATCCCGGAGAAGGTCAAGGCCGTCGTCCTCAACGTCACGGCGACCCAGCCGACGACCGCGGGCTACGTCACGGTCCACCCGGCGGGCACCCCCCGCGGCACCACGTCGAGCCTGAACTTCCGGGCCGGACAGACCGTGCCGAACCTGGTCGTCGTCCCGGTCGTCGACGGCAAGGTGACCTTCTCCAACCACTCCGGAAACGTGCACCTGATCGCAGACGTGGAGGGCTGGTTCCTGTAAGGAAGGCGCGCGGAGGAGTACGTGCAGGAGGAACCCAAGTCGGCTCTCGCCGCGTCCACTTGACGCGTACTCATCTACGCTGTGCGCGTTCGACCGACCACGGACCAGGGACGACCAGGGGGACCAGACCGGCATGAGCGGCGAGAGCGGCAAAGGGAAGAAGAGGGACGGCGGCGGGAGCGGGATGGAGCCGCTCAAGTCCGGTGACCCGCGCCGGGTCGGGCCGTACCGGCTGCTCGGGCGGCTCGGGTCCGGCGGGATGGGGCGGGTGTTCCTGGGGCGCTCCGAGGGCGGGCGCACGGTGGCCGTCAAGGTCGTGCACGAGGAGCACGCGCAGGACCCGCAGTTCCGGGCGCGTTTCCGCCGGGAGGTGGACGCGGTCCGGAAGGTCGGCGAGCACTACACCGCGCCCGTCCTGGACGCCGACCCCGACGCGGACCGCCCCTGGGTGGTCACCGGTTTCGTGCCCGGGCCGTCCCTGGAGCAGGTGGTGCGCGAGCACGGCCCGCTGCCCGCCGACTCGATCCTCGCCCTCGCGCTCGGGCTGCTGCGGGCGCTCCAGGGCATCCACGGCGCCGGGATCCTGCACCGGGACCTCAAGCCGTCCAACGTGATGCTCACCGTCGAGGGCCCCCGGGTGATCGACTTCGGCATCGCGCGGGCCCTGGAGCCCTCGGTCGAGTCGCTGCTCACCAGCACCGGCATGGTGGTCGGCTCGCCCGGCTTCATGGCCCCCGAGCAGGTGCGCGGCGAGAGCCTCGGCCCGGCCGCCGACGTCTTCGCGCTCGGCTGCGTCCTGATGTACGCGGCGACCGGCCGGCTGCCCTTCGGCCACGGGGCCAGCAACCAGCACGCGATCATGTTCCAGATCGTCGAGGCCGAGCCGGAGCTCGACCGGATCGAGTCCGAGGAGCTGCGCGGCTTCGTCGCCCGCTGCCTCATCAAGGACCCGGAGCAGCGGCCCGCCATCGAGGCCCTTCTCGCCGACCCCGCCCTGCCCGGCGAGGAGACCGGGCGCGGCGCGACCGCCGGGGCGTGGCTGCCGCCCGAGCTCGTGGCCCGCCTCGCCCGGCAGGCGGCCCGGCTCCTCGACGCCGAGGCCCTGTCCGAGGAGCTGGAGCGGGAGGCGGCCGACCGGACCGCCGGGCCGGGCGGCCCCTCGGCGTCCGACGCCGACACGGGCGAGGACCAGGGCGCGGGCTCCGGCGCGGCCGCGCCGCTCCCCGAGAACGGCGAGGCGGCACCGCAGGCCACCCCGGCCACCCCCGCCGCCTCCGCCGCCCCGGCCGGCACTCCCGCCACCGCCGGCACCGGCCGCCGCGAGCCGCGCCGCGCCTCGCGCGTCTGGGCGGTCGTGGCCGCCGTCTTCGTGGTCCTCGGCGTCAGCGGCACCGTCGTCAAACTGATCGACGACAGTGCCCGCGAGCGCGACCTCCAGGGCTCCCCCGGCACCTCCGCCACCACCGCCCCGCCCGCCACCACCACGGGACCCTCGACCGCTCCCCCGTCCGGCACGCCCACCAAGCCGGGGCAGGCGCCGACGAGCGCCGTGCCGCCGCCCGCAGGTCCGGGCGGGGCGGTCGGCGGCGCCTCCGGCGGGTCCGGCGGCGGCCTGCCCGCCAGCGGCGGCGGTACGGCCTCGGGCGGCGGCTCGTCGACCACCACGTCCGGCGGCTCCACCGGCGGCTCGGTGTCGGGCGGATCGTCGGGCGGCTCCTCCTCCGGCGGCACCGCGGCCCGGCCGCCCGCCACCAACGCCCCCAGGCCGCCCGCCACCAGCGACAACCGGGTCCCCTCGGCCTTCGTCGGCACCTGGAAGTACACGGCGGACTACAACATCAGCCAGCCCGAGACGGTCTACATCTACCGGGTGGCGCCCGGCCAGATCGCCGCCCGGATGATCACCAACATCAACAGCGTGCACTGCGAGTACGTGGCCAAGCTGATCTCCATCACCGACGGCGGCAAGCGCATCAACCTGGGCGTCACCACCGTCGACCAGGCCAAGTCCGGCGGCTACCCCCACTGCACCAACGGCGACACGTCCGCGTTCAAGCTCGCCGTGCCGAGCGGCATCCTCCGCGACGTGGGCCCCTCCCACGGGGAGGGCTACCACTACCACCGGGTCTGACGGAGGTCGGACGGAGAGGTCTGGCGGACGTCTGGCGGAGGTCGGACGGAGGCAGGGAACAGGCGGGCCGCCGGCGCACGTCGTACGGTGGCCCCATGAAGAGCGCCGAGCTTCTCCTTGACGCCTTCGGCCGGGTCCAGGAGGCCGTGCACGAGGCCGTCGAGGGCCTGTCCGAGGACGACCTGGCCGTACGGATCGATCCCGACGCCAACTCGATCGCGTGGCTGGTCTGGCACCTCACCCGTATCCAGGACGACCACATCGCCGACGCGTTCGGCACCGAGCAGGTGTGGACGGCCGACGGCTGGTCCGGCCGCTTCGGCCTGCCCTTCCCCGAGGACGCCACCGGCTTCGGCCACAGCGCCAAGCAGGTCGCGGCCGTCCGCGCCCCGGCCGACCTGCTCCTCGGCTACTACGACGCCGTCCACGCCCGCACCCTCGACCACGTCCGCTCCCTCACCGACGGCGACCTGGCCCGGGTCGTCGACACCCGCTGGACCCCGCACGTCACCCTGGGCGTCCGGCTGGTCAGCGTGATCGCCGAGGACAACCAGCACGCGGGCCAGGCCGCGTACGTCCGCGGAGTCGTGGAGCGCCGCTGAGGGGGCGAGGGTGACTCCGGTGCCGCCGGGTCACACCTCCGCCCGCTCGGGCGCCCCGCGGTGCCGGGCGATGTTCCGCTCCAGGAGCCGGGTCGAGGCGGCGACACCGACCCCGCTCCCGGGATCGACGGCCGGCAGCCGGCCGTCCGCCCGCCGCAGCTCGGCCAGCGCCGCGTCCATCGCCTCGTGCGCGGCGAAGAGGCACGGCGTGCTGTAGATCGCCACGTCGACCCCCAGGTCCGTCAGCTCGGACAGGGACAGGCGGGGCGACTTGCCGCCCGCGATCTGGTTGAAGAGCAGCGGCTTGCCGTCCACGACCTTCCGGATCCGGCGGATCCACTCCACGCTCCGTACGCCGTCCACGAGCACGGCGTCGGCGTCGGTGGCCGCCAGGGACTCGGCCCGCCGCAGGATCTCGTCCTCCTCCGTCGCGTCCGTACGGGCCACGACCACCAGGTCCCGGCGGGTGGCGAGCACCCTCTCCAGCTTGGCCAGGTACTCCTCCAGCGGCAGCACCTGCTTCCCGTCCGCGTGCCCGCACCGCCGCGGCCGCTTCTGGTCCTCCAGGATCACCCCGGAGGCCCCGGCGCGCTCCAGGCTCTCCACGACATGGCAGGCCACCTCGGGATCGACGTAGCCGTCGTCGATGTCGACGAGCAGATCGTGCCGGGGAAACGCGCCGCGCAGCCGCTGCACGAAGGCCAGCATGTCCGGCCACGCGATGAAGCCGATGTCCGGCAGCCCGTAGTACGAGGCCGCGAAACCGAACCCGGACACGAACATCCCGTCGTAGTGCCCGGCGGCGACCGACGCCGAGTACATGTCGTACACGCCGACCAGGGGCGTCGTGCCGGGTGCGGCGATCCGGGCGCGCAGGGCGGCGCCGTGGGGGGTGATGCTCACTGCCTGACTCCTCATCGTCCCGCAGCGCGCCGGCGCGCTGCCGAGGACGATCGTTGGGGACGGGCGGCGGCGACGGCCGCGTTGCGGGCCCGTCCTCACCCGCCAGGCGGACGGCTTTCACCTGCAGAAACGTCACTGGGACATCCGCGAGGACTCCGTCGACCTGCTCGCCGAGCAACCGCGGCCGGAAGGCAGCGCCGAGTACGGCTCGCCGGGCCTGCGATGGCCGTGTCATCCCACCGCCACCGTGGCCCAGACCGTCTTGCCGACGCAGCGGCTCTTCACACCCCAGGCGATCGCGAGCGCGGCGACGAGCGGGAGGCCGTAGCCGTGCTCGTCCGGATACGGGTTCGGCTCCGGCTCGCGCTCGGCGCGGGTGTCGGAGAGCTCGACCCGGACATGGTCCTCGGCGAGCAGCAGCCGCACCTCGAAGTCCCGCCCGGGCACGCGACCGTGCGTGACGGCGTTGCTGGCCAGCTCCGCCACGACCAGCTCGGCGGCGTCCGTGTCCGTCAGCCCCCAGTCCCGCATCTGCTGCACGGCCAGGAGGCGCGCGAGCCGAGCGCCCCGGCGCGTGGAAGAGAGCCGTTGCGCGAACACGCCCCTGAATTCGCCGCCGGACTCACTGGTTGGGGTGGTCATTTCCGTCTTCATGGCCCCGAGAGTGGAGCCTCGGCCGTACCCTGACCAGGGGCGACACCACGACGCTGAGTAGCGGTACGAGCACGCCAAGAGGGCGGTACGGATGTCGGGAAACGAGGAGGAGCGGCCGGAACGGCCGTCCGAAGTCGACGGTACGGCGCACCTGTTCAGGGCGCTGGGAAAAATCATCAAGGTCCTGCGCAAGAACGCGGGCCTGAGCCAGGCGGAACTGGCGGACGCCACGCACTGTAGCGAGGACCTGGTCTCCTCGGTAGAGCGCGGGGTCCGCACCCCGCAGCCCGACTTCCTGATCCGGGCGGACCCGGTGCTGCGGGCGGACGGGGTGCTGATCGCGGCGGTGGACGACGTACGGGAGGCGCTGGCGCGGGCGCGGGTGCGGCATCCGGATTGGTTCCGCAGCTTCGCGAAGGAGGAAGCGGAGGCGGTCGCGCTGCACTACTACGCGGTGCAGGCCGTGCCGGGCATGCTCCAGACACCCGCATATGCCAGCTCGCTCTTCGAACGCAGCCGCCCGATGCTGGACGAGGCGACCATCGAGAAGCGGTTGGCCGATCGGATCTCGCGGCAGATGATCTTCGACCGATGGCCCGTGCCGACCATCAGCTTCGTCCTTGAGGCGGCCGTCCTTCTGCGGCCGTTCGGCGGCCCTGAGGTCCACCGCGAGCAGCTCCGGCGCATCCTGGAGGTTGCTCAGCGACGCACAGTGGAGCTCCAGATCCTCCCCCAGGACAGTGAGGAACACCCGTACTTGGGCAACCCCTTCACGCTACTGACACCCAAGGGGCGCCGCGAGGTCGCCTACACCGAGGTCTACGGGCACGCCCGCCTGATCACCGACCCGGAAGAGGTGCGCCAGTACTCCGAGCGCTATGGGATCCTGCGATCACAGGCACTCACCAAGCGGGAGTCCCTGGAATGGATCGAGAAACGGCTGGGAGAGCTATGAGCACCGCGGATCTGGCCTGGTTCAAGAGCAGCTACAGCGGCCCTGAGGGCGGCGAGTGCCTCGAAGTCGCTTACGAATGGCGCAAGTCCAGCTACAGCGATGGTGAAGGCGGCAACTGCGTCGAGGTCGCCGCCCACCCCACCACCGTCCACGTCCGCGACTCCAAGAACCCCGACGGGCCCCAGCTCGCCGTGGCGCCCGCCGTGTGGTCGTCGTTCGTGTCGTACGCGCGCGTCTGATCGCGCGGTGAGCGCTCAGAAGGCGAAGACGGGTGCCGTCTTCGCCTTCAGCTCGCACGCGTTCCCGAAGGTCTTCGACCAGGTCACGGGCGCGTCGTTGAACGTGCCCTCCGCCTTCGCGGTGACCGGGGCGTGCTCGGCCGTGCAGATCGTGTCCCGTTCGCCCTTCAGCTTGTCGAAGTCGCCGGCGGAGTCGTGGAGGGCGTCGCAGGCCAGGTCCGCCTTCGGGTGGTTGCCGCCGTTCGGGCGACAGCCGAGGAAGACGTCCTTCTCGACACCGGCGGCGTCGGTGATCGTCAGGTGCAGGCGGGTGGGCGGCTTCGGGGCCCACTCGGCGGCGGCCGGGTTCTCCCCGGGGACGGGGCCGGCGGTGGCCGCGCCGGAGAGGCCGAGGCCGAGGGCGGCGGCGCAGGTGGCGGCGGCAAAGCCGTAGGCAAGGTTTCGTTTCATGTCTACGATCTCCCCGCTATGACCAGCACCTTCATCCTCTTCGACGTCGACGGCACCCTGATGGACGCAGTCGAGAACCAGCGGCGCGTCTGGCACGCCTGGGCCGCCCACCACGGGCTGGACGGGGACGAGGTGTACGCCTTCGCGCTGCGGACGCGGCCGGTGGAGACGTTCGCGGCCGTCGCGCCCGGGGCCGATCCCGACGAGTGCCTCGCCCTTCTGCACGCGCTGGAGGACGAGGACGTACGGACGGGTACGTACAGCGCCTTCGACGGCGCGGCCGAGCTCCTCAACGCCCTGCCCGCCGACCGGTGGGCGCTGGTGACGTCGAACTACGAGCACCGGGTGCGCGGGCGGTTCGAGCGGACCGGGCTGCCGATGCCCGAGCTCGTCGTGGACGCGGCCTGCGTGAGCGAGGGCAAGCCCTCGCCCGTGCCGTACCTCCTGGCCGCCGAGAAGCTGGGCGCGGACCCGGCGGACTGCCTGGTGATCGAGGACGCGCCGTCGGGCGTACGGTCGGGGCGGGCGGCCGGGATGACGGTCTGGGCCGTCAACACGGCGGCCCCGGCGGAGGGTTCGCACCGTCACTTCGCCACGCTGGCGGAGGCCGCACCGGAGATCCTGGCGACCGTCGGGGCGGCTTGACCGGCCAGGTGTGGCCGGCGGAAGGCCCGGGGAGCGGCGGGGCGCCGCTCAGGAGTCAAGCACGGCGGCGACGGCTTCGATCTCGACGAGCTGGCCGTCATAGCCGAGCACGGTGACCCCCATCAATGTGCTGGGTACGTCGTGGTCACCGAACGCGTCCCGGACGACCTCCCACGCCGTCACCAGGTCCTCCCGCCGGTGCGAGGCAACGAGGACACGGGTGCTGATGACATCGCGCAGTGACGCGCCCGCGTCCGTCAGAGCCGTCCGCATGTTCTGCACGGCCTTGGCCGCCTGCCCCGCGACGTCCCCGATCGCCGCGGTCGAGCCGTCCTCGTTCAGAGGACATGCTCCGGCCAGGAAGATCAGCCGCGCCTCGGCCGGGGCCGTGGCCGCGTAGGCGTACTCCGCCACATCGGACAGGGAGGCGGAACGGATCAATGTGACAGCACGCGGCACGGGCTTCCCCTCGTAGCGGTTCCGGGTCACTCAGGACCTTCTCAGAGGTCGCCCCCGCGATCGACACATTTAGTCCGGGCCGCTCCAGTCGAACGGGAAGTGCTTGCTCGACCGGCCGCTGCGGTCCCAGCGGAAGCCGTACGCGTCCGCCCGGTCCGCCGTCGACCGGCCCCACGTCGCGATCTGGCCGGGGCCGACCTCCGCGCCCGGGATGTTGTGGACCTGGACCCGCGCGCCCTCCGGGGTCGTCGGGCCGCTCAGGGCCTCCGCGCTCGCCCGTACCCTGCCCGGGACCTCCGCGCTCCAGGACGCCAGGTCGGCGGCCACGGTCACTTCGATCGGGGCGAACTCCATCCCCCGCATCTCGGCGCCGAACATCTCGCCGAACTGCGCCGGCCAGCCGCCCGCCTCCCCGCCGAAGATCGCCCCCAGGGCCGCCCGCTGCCGCTCGTCGGCGCGCTCGTCGACGAAGACGGCGGCGAAGGGGTCGGTGTGCTCGCCCGCCCACGGGTTGCCCGTGAAGGAGGCCAGCATGACGACGTTCAGGCCGTCGAGGCGCACGTCTCCGTAGGCGCCCTCTCTGATGTGCCAGACCAGCACGCCCTCGCAGTCGCCGAAGGTCGGAGGCTGGGCGAAGGTGCAGGGGCACGGGATCGTGCATTTACAGGTGTCGAACCAGTCACCGGCGATATGCCAGCGGGTGCCGGTCTCGGTACCGGTGTCGGTACCGGTGTCGGTACCGGTGTCGGTGTCGGTGTCGGTGTCGGTGTCGGTGTCGGTAGGAGTGGTCATCCTCCTCGCCTCCCACCTTCCAGCATGACGCCGTCGACGGTCTGCAGCCCGTCGACCGCGCGTGATCCCCCCGTGGGCCGCCGGCCGCCGACCGCAGGCCGCAGGCCGTCAGCTCAGCCGGGCATCCGCGTAGACAGCCATCGCAGCGCGCAGATAGTCGGCCAGCCCATCGGCGACGCGGTCGAAGTTCGCCCGAAAGCGCGGGTCCTCCGCGTACGTCGCCGCCAGGCCCCGGTACGCCTCCGCGTTCGGGGTCCAGAAGCGGCACACGCCCCGGTAGTGGGCGTCCACCTCGGTCTGGACGGCCGGGTCGTCGGCGGGTGTGCCGGCGGCCATGTGCTCGGCGAAGCGGATCATCTGCGCGGTGACCTCGCGCTGCCACTCCTCGCCGGTCTCCGGGGTCAGCTCCTCGACCGCCTTCCGGGACTCCTCGTACGCCTCCGGCCAGCGTTCCCTGACCTCGGCCTCCATCTCGGGGTCGGGCTGGAAGCCCTCGAAGAGGTTCTCCGGGCGGTTGATCTTCGTCATGGTGTCGTCGTCCTCGCCTTCCTCCAGTTCGGCGATGGTGCGGGCCACCGTCCGGGCCAGCGTGCCGATGCGTTCCCGCTCCGCGAGCAGCCGTGCGTGGTGCTCGCGCAGGACGGCCACGCGGTCCGCGCGGCTGTCCAGGACGGCCCGGATCTCGCGCAGCCCCACGTCCAGCTCCCGCATGAGCAGGATCTGCTGGAGGCGGAGAAGCTGGGCCTCCTCGTAGTGGCGGTGCCCGTTGCTCGCGGTCCACGCGGGCGGCAGCAGGCCGATCTCGTCGTAGTGCCGCAGGGTCCGGGTGGTGACTCCGGACATCCGGGCCACGTCCGCGATCGACCAGGCCATGGCGGTCCCTTCCCTCGCCGGGGCCGGTCTCTCCGGCCCCGTACGAAGACCGTAGGAGTTGCCGCAGCGTCAACCGCAAGTGCCGCTGGGCCGCCCCCGCCGGACCCGACCGTTCCGGGCACGGCTTGTCGGGTCCTGGGAGGGTGGTCCTTCCTACGGTGAAGGCACCAGAAGGAAGGACGCACAGGCGTGCTGGAGGAGCTGAACCGAGCCCTTGACCACATGGAACGCCATCTCGACCGCGAGGTGGACGTCGCCGGGGCCGCCCGGATCGCGATGACGTCGGAGTACCACTTCCGGCGGCTGTTCTCGGCGCTGGCCGGGATGCCGCTCTCCGTGTACGTACGGCGCCGGCGCATGACGCTGGCCGGGGCCGAGGTGCTGGCCGGGGAGCGGACGCTGCTCGACATCGCGGTGCGGTACGGCTACGGGTCGGGCGAGGCGTTCGCCCGGGCGTTCCGTTCCGTGCACGGGGTGGGGCCGGGCGAGGTCCGGCGCACGGGCGCGGTGCTCACGTCCCAGCCGCGCGTGTCCTTCCGTGTCGTCGTCGAAGGGAGCAGCACCATGCGGTACCGGATCGTCGAGAAGGACGCCTTCAGGATCGTGGGACGGAAGGCCCGGGTCCCGCTCGTCCACGAGGGGGTGAACGCGGCCGCCGCGGCGCACGTGGAGAGCCTGGGCGAGCAGGCGATCGTACGGATGAAGGAGCTGTCCGACCGGGACCCGGAGGGGGTCCTGACGGCGGTGGAGCATCTGTCCGACAGCCGTGAGGAGGGTGCCGAGGTGGACTACTGGATCGGTGTGGCGACCGGTCCGGGGACGACCGCGGAGGACCTGGACGTCCTGGACGTGCCGGCCGGGACGTGGGCGGTCTTCGACAACCACGGGCCGTATCCGAGCGCGCTCCAGGAGCTGTGGCGGGACGTCTTCACGCAGTGGTTCCCCTCGAACCCGTACGCGAGCCGTCCGGGTCCGGAGCTCCTGAAGACCCGGCCGGTGGAGATCGGGGCGGAGACGGGGTCGCAGTTGTGGGTCCCGGTGGAGCGGATCACGGGCGAGAGGGTCACGGGCGAGCGGGTCGGGTCCTAGGGTTCGGGCGTCACGGGCGCCGGGGTGTGAACACCGGGACGTGGAGGTCGCCTTCCGGGCGGAAGGCGACCTCCAGGTCCATGCCGATGCGCAGCTCGGGCTCCGGGCAGTCGACGATCTCGGTCATCATCCGCGGGCCCTCCGCGAGGTCGACGACCGCCGCGACGTAGGGGACGCGGCCGTCGAAGGGCGGGAGGTCGTTGCGGTGGACGACGGACCAGGTGTAGAGCACGGCGCGGCCGCTCGCGCGGCGCCAGGTGACGGCGTCGCTCCAGCAGTGGGGGCAGAACTCGCGGGGGTAGTGGTGCGGGCGGTCGCAGTCGGCGCAGTGGCGCAGGAGGAGCCGGCCTTCGGCGGCGGCGTCCCAATAGGGGCGGGTGAAGGCGTCGACGTCCGGGAGGTTCGCGGGGTGGACGGTCATGAGAAGAGTCCGATCGCGTGGTCGAGGGACCAGGTCTGCCAGGACAGGGTGACCAGGGCGACGAGGGAGATGAGCGCCATCATCGCGTTCTGCCCCTGCTCGGCCCAGTCGTGGATCATCAGCGTGAGGTAGAGGAGGTTGAGGAGGAGGCCGCCGACGAGGGCGACGGGGGTGAGGAGGCCGGCGATCAGGCCGAGGCCGAGGGCGAGTTCGGCGTGGACGACCACGTAGGCCATGAGCTTGGGGCGCGGGGCGACGACGGCGTCGAAGCCCTTCCGTACGGCGGGCCACTTGTGCCGGGCGGCGATGTCGGCGGCCCAGGCGATGCCGGTGCCGCGCTCGAACCAGCCCTTCCGGTCCTTGTGGCGCCAGCTCTCCAGCCACCACAGGCCGAGGCCGATGCGGAGGACGGCGAGCCATTCGGCGCCGGTGAGCCAGAGGGTCTGCATGCGCGAGCCTCCCCGGAGACACGAATCTGACGGCATGTCAGTTCAGCGCAGGAGCAGTCCGGGCGCAAGAGGGGGCCGTCAGGACCGGCCCGCGTGACCGTTTCGCAACCGAAACCCCTCTTGACCGAGACCCATAGCGTGTACACGTCATTACGCTCAGAATTCATGGTCACCACCCCCCAAGCACCGCCCTCACAGGTCGTCCACCCGGTGTACGTCATCGGCGGCGGTCCCGGCGGACTCGCGGCCGCCGCCACCCTGCGCGCCCGCGGCGTCCGTGCCGTCGTCCTGGAGAAGTCCGACGCCGTCGGCGCCTCCTGGCGCGGGCACTACGACCGGCTGCGCCTGCACACCACGAGGCGGCTGTCCGCCCTGCCCGGCCTCAAGATCCCGCGCTCGTACGGGCGGTGGGTGGCGCGGGCGGACGTGGTCCGCTACCTGGAGGCGTACGCCGAGCGGCACGAGCTGGAGATCGTCACCGGGGTCGAGGTCTTCCGCGTCGAGCGGGACGGTACGGAGTGGGTGCTGCACGCGAGCGGGGGGCGGCGGCTCGTCGGCAGCGCGGTGGTCGTGGCCACCGGCTACAACCACACGCCGCGGCTGCCCGCGTGGCCCGGCCGCGCCACGTACGAGGGCGAGCTCCGGCACGCGCGGGAGTACCGCAATCCGGGGCCGTACCGGGGCAGGGACGTCCTCGTCGTGGGCGTCGGCAACACCGGCGCGGAGATCGCGGCGGACCTGGCGGAGGGCGGGGCGGCCCGGGTGCGGCTCGCGGTGCGGACCGCCCCGCACATCGTGCGCCGCACGACCCTCGGCTGGCCCGCCCAGCGCAGCGGCATCCTGGTCCGGCGGCTTCCGGTGGTCCTGGTGGACCTGCTGGGGCGGGCGCTCGGCCGGTTCGCGTCGCCCGACCTGACGGCGTACGGCCTGCCCCGCCCGGACACGGGCCTCGCGACCCGCACCCGGGCGGGGGCGGTGCCGGTGCAGGACGTGGGCCTCGTCGCCGCGATCCGGTCCGGCAAGGTGGAGGTCGTCGCGGCCGTCGAGGCGCTTGACGGGCGCGAGGTGGTCCTCGCGGACGGCACCCGGATCACCCCGGACGCGGTCATCGCCGCCACCGGTTACGACCGCGCCCTCGAGCCCCTCCTCGGCCACCTGAACGTCCTGGACCCGCAGGGCCGCCCCCTGACCCGCGGCGCCCGCTGCCCGCGCACCGCCCCGGGGCTCTACTTCACCGGCTTCACCAACCCGATCAGCGGCATGCTGCGAGAACTGGCCAGAGACGCGGACAAGATCGCCCGAAGGATCGCCCGAACGGGCGCGGGCCGCCAGGCGGCCGGCATCACCCCGGAGACCCACCCGCGCACCGGCGGCGCGACGGCCCGCCGAGCGGGCCGCCGCGCGGCCGAGGGCGGCACCGACAGTGGGGCGCAGGGCCGGGCGAGCGGGCGCGGGGCCGGGAGCCCGGCGTAGCCGCGCAGGCCGTGGCGGCGCCGGAGGGGGCGGTGCAACCGAGTGGGTGGGTGGGGGCGTCACCTCAGGCGTCCCATCCGCAGCAACGAAAGGCACCGAACCGTGCGACCCACCCGTCGGACGATCCTCGCCGCCGGCGCCGGGGCGGCCCTCGCGGGCGCCCTGGCCGCGGCCCCGGCCCATGCCGCGCCCGGGCGCGCGCGGCAGCGTTTACGGGCGCTGGAGCGGGAGCACGGCGCACGCCTCGGCGCGTACGCCTACGACACCGGCAGCGGCCGCCTGGTCGCGTACCGGGCCGACGAACGCTTCCCGATGTGCTCGCTGTTCAAGACGCTGGGCTCGGCGGCGGTCCTGCGGGACCTGGACCGGGACGGCGCGTTCCTCGCCCGGCGCATCCACTACACCCAGGAGTACGTGACGCGCTCCGGCTGGTCGCCGGTGACCAAGGACCACGTGGGCACCGGCATGACGGTCGCCGAGCTGTGCGAGTACGCCATCACCCACAGCGACAACACGGCCGCCAACCTCCTGCTGCGCGAGCTCGGCGGACCGACCGCCATCACCCGTTTCGCCCGGTCCATCGGCGACGAGGTGACCCGGCTCGACCGCTGGGAGCCGGAGCTGAACTCGGCTGAGCCGTGGCGCGAGACGGACACGACGACCCCGCGTGCCATCGCCCGTTCGTACGCCCGGCTCGTCCTGGGCGACGCCCTCGCCCCCGGCGACCGGCGCCGGCTGACCGGCTGGATGCTGGCCAACACGACCAGCGACGCACGCTTCCGCAAGGGGCTGCCGGTCGACTGGACGCTGGCCGACAAGACCGGCGGCGGCCGCTACGGCGGCAACAACGACGCCGGGATCGCCTGGCCGCCCGGCCGGCCGCCGGTCGTCCTGGCCGTCATGACCACCAAGCCCGCCGAGGACGCGGCGGCCGACGACGTGCTGGTGGCCCGGGCGGCGGAGGTGCTGGCGGACACCGTGACGGCGTAGGGCGACCCGAGCCGGGCCGTGCCGTCGTCCGCCGGTCCCATGCCGTCCCGTCCCGTCCCGGCTATTCCTGACTGACCGTCAGTTGAGTAATCTGACTAAGCGTCAGGTACAGCCGGGGCGTGTCCGGTCTTCGGGATGGGCGGTGCGGAACGATGCTGGGATCGACTCACGGGACCTTCACCACCGACCTCCGGGCCCGGGTGGACGCCTGCGGCGAACAGCCGGCCCGGACGGTTGCGCACGGCGCCGCCGCCGTCGAGGGCGACACCGACGTCAGCGGCCGCCCGCTGCACGCCCCCGTGCCCGACCTCGACCGGTTCTTCCGGCCCCGGGTGGTCGCCGTCGTCGGCGCCTCCGACACCGAGGGGCGGCCCACCACCGGGATCACCCGGCAACTGCTCGACTGGGCCGGCCGGGTCGGCGCCCGAGTGGTGCCCGTGCACCCGACCCGTACGACCGTCTTCGGGATCGACTGCGTACCCTCCGTCGACGGTCTGGAGGCCCTCGGCGAGCCCGTCGACCTCGCCGTCCTCCTCGTCGCCGACCCGCTGCCCGTCATCGAGCGGCTCGCCGCCTCCGCGTCCGGGGTGCGCTTCGCCGTCGCCTTCGCCTCCGGCTTCGCCGAGACCGGGGAGGAGGGCGCGAAGGCGCAGGAGCGGCTCGCGGCCGCGGTCGCGCGGTCCGGGCTCCGGCTGCTCGGCCCCAACACCAACCTCAACGCCTTCGAGCGCTTCCGGGACGACCTGGAAGGACCGGCGATCGCGCTCATCACCCAGTCCGGCCACCAGGGCCGGCCCGTCTTCACCCTCCAGGAGCTCGGCGTCCGGCTCTCGCACTGGGCCCCCACCGGCAACGAGGCCGACCTGGAGACCGCCGACTTTCTCTCGTACTTCGCCCACCGGCCCGAGGTCGGGGCCATCGCCTGTTACGTGGAGGGGCTCAAGGACGGCCGCTCCTTCCTGCTCGCCGCCGACCAGGCCGCCCGCCGCAAGGTGCCCGTCGTCGCCGTGAAAGTCGGCCGCACCGAGGCCGGGGCCCGGATGGCGGCCTCGCACACCGGCAAGCTCACCGGCGCCGACCGGGTCGTCGACGCGGCCATGCGGCAGTTCGGAGTGATCCGGGTCGACGGGCTCGACCAGCTCCAGGACACCGCCACCCTGCTCGCCCGCGCCCGCCGGCCGGTCGCCGAGGGCGTCGTCGTCTACTCCATCTCCGGCGGCACCGGCGCCCACTTCTCCGACCTGGCGACCGCGGCGGGCCTGAGCCTGCCCACACTGTCGGCCGCCAAGCAGGACGAGCTGCACCAGTGGATCCCGGCGTACCTGAGCGTGGCGAACCCCGTCGACAACGGCGGCCACCCGGTCGGCGACCCGCGCGGCCGGAAGATCATCGACGCGATCCTCGCCGACCCGGAGGTGGGCGTGCTGATCTGCCCGATCACCGGGCCCTTCCCGCCGATGAGCGACCGGCTCGCGCGGGACCTGGTGGACGCGGCCGAGGAGACGGACAAGCTGATCTGCGTGGTGTGGGGCTCGCCCGTCGGCACCGAGGACGCCTACCGCACGACACTGCTCGGCTCCTCGCGGGTCGCCACCTTCCGCACCTTCGGCAACTGCATCGGCGCGGTGAAGGCATGGCTGGACCACCACCGCTTCACCACCGGCTACCGCTCCCCCTTCGACGAGGCCCCGCGCACCCCGTCCCCCTCCCTCCGCAAGGCCCGGGCGCTGCTCCGGCCCGGCCACCGGCTGAGCGAGCACGCGGCGAAGCAGCTCCTGCGGGCGTACGGGATACGGGTGCCCCGCGAACAGCTCGTGACCAGCGCCGCCGCGGCCGTGCGGGCGGCGGGTCTGGTGGGCTACCCGGTCGTCATGAAGGCTTCGGGTGCCCGGCTCGCGCACAAGACGGAGCTCGGCCTGGTGAAGGTCGGGCTGACGTCCGCGAGCCAGATCCGCGACGCTTACCGGGAGTTGACCGACATCGCCCGCTACGAGGGCGTCGACCTGGACGGAATCCTCGTGTGCCAGATGGTGGGGCGGGGGGTCGAGATGGTGGTGGGCGTGACCCACGACTCCCTGTTCGGGCCGACGGTCACGGTGGGGCTCGGCGGGGTCCTGGTGGAGGTCCTGGACGACACGGCCGTGCGCGTGCCGCCGTTCGGGGAGCGGGAGGCCCGGGACATGCTGGGCGAGCTGCGCGGGCGGGCGCTCCTGGAGGGGGTGCGGGGGGCGCCGCCGGCGGACGTGGACGCGCTGGTGGAGGTCGTGCTGCGGGTGCAGCGCATGGCCCTGGAACTCGACGGGGACCTCGCCGAGTTGGACATCAATCCGCTGATGGTGCTGCCGCGGGGGCAGGGCGCGGTGGCCCTGGACGCGCTCGCGGTGTGCCGCTGAGGAGGCGTACGTACGTGGAGGACGTCCTGCACGCCGTCGGGAACGGCGTCTCGTGGATCACGCTCAACCGGCCCGAGGCGATGAACGCGGTGACCTGGGACCAGCGGGAGCGGATCATCGGGCTGCTGGACGACGCCTCGGCCGACCCGGAGGTCCGGGCCGTGGTCGTGACGGCGACGGGGCGGGGCTTCTGCGCGGGCGCGGACCTGCGCGGCGGGCCGGCCGCCGGCGGGGAGCGGGTGCAGGGCGACGTGGCCCGGATGATCCGGCGCGGCGCGCAGCGCTTCGTCGGGGCCGTACTGGACTGCGAGAAGCCGGTGATCGCGGCGGTGAACGGGACGGCGGCCGGGATCGGGGCGCATCTGGCGTTCGCGTGCGATCTGGTGCTGGCGGCGGAGTCGGCGCGGTTCGTGGAGGTGTTCGTGCGGCGCGGGATCGTACCGGACGGGGGCGGGGCGTATCTGCTGCCGCGGCTGGTGGGGCCGCAGCGGGCGAAGGAGCTGATGTTCTTCGGCGACGCGCTGCCGGCGGGCGAGGCGCTGGCGATGGGTCTGGTGAACCGGGTGGTTCCGGCGGAGGAGCTGGAGAAGACGGCCCGCGCGTGGGCCGAGCGGCTCGCCCAGGGCCCGACCCGCGCGCTGGCGCTCACCAAGCGGCTGGTCAACGGCTCCTTGGAGACCGACCGGGCCACCGCCTTCGCGGCGGAGGCGGCGGCGCAGGAGCTGTGCATGACGACGCGGGACGCGCGGGAGGGGGTGGCGGCGTTCGTGGAGCGGCGGGCGGCGCGGTTCGAGGGGCGGTAGGGGCGGTTCGGGGGTTCCTTTCTGACGCACCGTCAGCTTCAATGGGGATGTGATGGGACACGCGGGGATGGCGGCCACCGCCGTCCGATACCTCAGGTCGGCCGGTGCGGGCACGGCCGCGGAAGCCCTGCCCCGGCCCCTGCCCCGGCCCGCGCTGCGGGCGGTACGGGAGGGGGAACGGCCGCCGGTCGATCCCGCCGAGTTCCGGCGGGTGCTCGGGAACTTCGCCAGCGGGGTCACGATCGTCACCGCCCTCGACGAGGCCGGCCCGACGGGCTTCGCCTGCCAGTCCTTCGCCTCGCTCTCACTGGACCCGCCCCTGGTCGCCTTCATGGTGGCCCGTACGTCGACGACCTGGCCCCGGATCGCCCGCGCGGGCCGCTTCTGCGTCAACATCCTGGGCGCCGACCAGGGCCCCCTGTGCCGGGCCTTCGCGGTGAGCGGCGCGGACAAGTTCGCGGGCGCCCCCTGGACCCCCACCCCCACCACCGGCTCCCCCCGCCTCCCCGACGCCCCCGCCTGGATCGACTGCACGATCACCACCGTCCACACGGGCGGCGACCACCTGATCGTGGTGGGCCGCGTGGAGTCCCTGGACGCGACGGAGACCGGCGAGCCGCTGCTGTTCCACCGGGGGCGGTTCGGGCGCTTCGCGGGCTAGCGGGGCGCCCTGCGGAGCTCGTACAGGTCCCAGGCGTCCGGGTCGCCCAGGTACTGGTAGAGGACGGGATCGGTGTCCGTGCCGGTCACCTCCCACGGGACCCATGAACACGCGTCGATGGTGACCTCGACGCTCTGGCGCCAGGGGGTGTCGGAGGGCTGGTAGACCCAGCGGCCCGTGCCGGTGCACTCCCTGGAGACCGTCTCGAAGGAGTCGGGGGAACCGACCTCTTCGTAGCGCACGCCCCTGGCCGTGACGCGGCCGTCCGCGGTGAAGGTCAGGGTGCCGCCGTCCCCGTCCGTCCAGGAGCCGACCAGCGCCTCGGCCGACATCCGCGGCGGGGTGTACGGGACGAGGACGCCGCTGTAGAGGGCGGCGCCGCCCAGCGTGCCGGCGCTCACGACGGCGAGGGTGCCCCAGGCCAGCAGGGTGACGAAGCCGCCCCGCCGCGCCCGCGCGGTGACGACCACGGCCAGCAGGAGCGCCGCCCAGCCGCCGCACCACCACCACGGCCCCAGGAACGGGGCGACGGGGGCGGTGGCGGCCACGGCGAGCGCCGACTGCCACCAGAGGGGCCGGCCACCGGCCCGGCGGGCCAGGAGCTCGCCCGACCGGACCACCGGCAGGACGAGGCCCGAGGACAGGGCGAGCCCGACGACCGCGCCGCCGGCCACCAGGAACGGCAGGGCGAGCAGGCCGAGCGCGTTGTGTCCCGCGACGGGCGCGGGCCGGGTCTGGCCGATCACCACGGCGCCGACCCCGAGCAGGGCCGCCTCCAGGAACAGCACCAGCATCGAGATCCGCAGCATCCGGGCGGACGTGCGCCCGTCCGGGTCCGGGCCGTTCGCCGTCGCCGGCCCGACCGGCCCGGTCCCCCCGGCCGCCGCCCCCGGCAGTTGTTCTGAACGCATTCAAATCCCCTCCTGGCCCGCATCCTCCTCCCTGCGGGCCGGGGCCGTGCACCCGGGGTCCCCTCATGGGGCCCGCTACAGCGCCGGAAGGGCCCGGGGGGTGGTCGGGCGGCGGATGATCAGGGCCATCAGGGCCGCCGCCGCGCAGAGGGCGCCCGAGGCGTACCAGACGACGTCGTAGGAGCCGAAGACATCGCGGGCGACGCCGCCCAGGAAGGCGACGGCGGCGGCGCCGACCTGGTGGGAGGCGAGGACCCAGCCGAAGACGATGGCGCTGTCCTCGCCGTAGTGCTCGCGGCACAGGGCGATCGTGGGCGGCACCGTGGCGACCCAGTCGAGACCGTAGAAGACGATGAAGAAGAGCATCGGCGGGTGCACCGTCGGGGCCAGCAGCATCGGCAGGAACAGCAGCGAGATCCCGCGCAGCGCGTAGTAGACGGCGAGCAGGCGGCGGGCCTCGAAGCGGTCGGTGAACCAGCCGGAGGCGATCGTGCCGACGACGTCGAAGACGCCGATCACGGCGAGGAGCCCGGCCGCCGCCGTGACCGGCATGCCGTGGTCGTGGGCCGCCGGCACGAAGTGGGTCTTGACCAGGCCGTTCGTCGAGGCGCCGCAGATCGCGAAGGTGCCGGCGAGGAGCCAGAAGGGGCCCGTGCGGGCCGCCTTGAGGAGGACCGTGACGGCTCGCCGCGCGGCGCCCGGCACCGGCGCGGGCTTCTCCGCGAACTCCCCGCCGTACGGGGCGAGCCGCACGTCCGCCGGGTGGTCCCGCAGCAGCAGCCACACGAACGGCACGACGGCGAGCGCGGCCAGCGCGGTCGTCACGGCGGCCGGGCGCCAGCCGTGGTGCTCGACCAGCCAGGAGAGCAGCGGCAGGAAGACCAACTGCCCGGACGCGCCGGCCGCCGTCAGGATGCCGGTGACCAGACCGCGCCGGGCCACGAACCACCGGTTGGTGACGGTCGCGGCGAACGCCAGGGCCATGGAACCGCTGCCGAGGCCGACCAGCACGCCCCAGTAGAGGACGAGCTGCCAGGCGGCGGTCATCCACACGGTGAGCAGCGAACCGAGCGCGATGACCGACAGCGCCACCGCGACGACCCGGCGGATGCCGAAACGGTCCATCAGCGCGGCGGCGAACGGCGCCGTCAGGCCGTACAGCGCGAGGTTCACCGACACCGCGAACCCGATCGTGCCGCGCGTCCAGTGGAACTCGGAGTGCAGCGGCTCGATCAGCAGGCCCGGCAGCGAGGCGAAGGCGGCCGCGCCGATGATCGTGACGAAGGTGACGGCCGCGACGAACCAGGCGCGGTGGATCCGGGGCGTGCGGGGGCGGTACGAGGAGGGGGCGGGGGTGGGGGTGTCGGTTGTCTGGGTCACGTCACCCAGAATCGAGCCGGGAGCACGAGGGGACCATTGGCCCGGATGCCAGCTTTCCAAAGGATCGGGCCAACCCCGGTGAGGCCCCGCCCGGCCCTCCGCCACGGCCGGGCTTCCTCACACCCGCGGCAGCGTCCTGATCGGCCGCACCACCAGCAGCGCCGCCACCACCAGGACCGCGATCCCCGCCCCCGCGAGCAGGACCTCCTCCGTGCCGAGGGCGGCCGCCACCGGGCCCGAGAGGCTGCGCCCCACGCCCATCATCAGCAGCGATCCGGCCACGTCGTAGGCGTGCATGCGGTTCAGGGCGTCCTGCGGCACATGGGTCTGTACCGCCGTCGACCACATCACCAGCCAGAAGGCGAAGGCCGCGCCGCCGACGAACTGGCCCGCGTGCAGCAGCGGCACCGGCGCACCGGTGCCGAGCAGCAGCAGGTTGACCGGCAGGCCGAGCAGGGCGACCGCCCCGGCGGCCAGCGGACGGACCGGGCGCAGGCGCAGGGCGAGGAGGCCGCCGACGGCGCTGCCGGCGCCGCCCGCGGCCATCAGCACGCCGTACGTGGCCGAGCCGTGCTGCCCGGTGACCAGGTTCGCGGTCAGCGGCACCATCGGTCCGGCGACGGTGAGCCCGTACACCGTCCAGATGGCGATGACGCCCCACAGCCAGCTCCTCGCCCGGAACTCCCGCCAGCCGACGGCCATTTCGGTGCCGAGCGAGCCGCGCCTGACCCCGTCCGAGGGGAGCGGGGCGAGCCGCATCAGCGTGAAGCAGACGGCGCTGACGGCGAACGTGGCCGCGTTCACGGTGAAGGCGACGCCCGCGTCCCACAGCGCGACGAGCAGACCGGCGAGGGCCGGGCCGGCCATGGTCATGAGGGCCTCGACGACCCTCAGGACCGCGTTCGCCCGCTGCACGTCGGGCGCGATGCGCGGGATCGTGGACGCGACGCCGGGCTGGAAGAGGGCGGCGCCGATGCCGCTGACGGCGGACAGCGCGTACACGGCCCACAGCGGCGGGCTGCCGAGCGCGAAGGTGACGCCGAGGAGCAGCGCGCCGGGCAGCCGGAGCAGATCGGCGAGGATCATCATGCGCCGGGCCGTGAAGCGGTCGGCGAGGACGCCGCCGAAGAGCACGAACACGGCGAAGGCGGCCGTCCACAGGCCGAGCGCGTAGCCGACGGTGGAGCCGGGGTGCCCGGCGCCGAGCAGTCCGGCGGCGAACGCGACCGGGACCATGCCCTCGCCGAGGACGGCGACCGCGCGGGCGACGAAGAAGAGCCGGAAGTTACGGTTCCAGAGGGCGGGCGGCGGGAGAACCGAGTCGGCCGGCGCGGGAATCGGTCCGGGTCCGGCCGGTGCGGAAATCCGGTCCGGTCCGGCCGGTACGGGAAGCGGGTCCGGTCCGGCCGGCGCGGGAATCCGGTCGGCGGCCTCAGACTTGTACGTGTTGTCCGTCACGAAGAGCACAGGTACCAGCCTGTGGTCTGGACCACCACTGGTTATCCGAGAGGAGTACGCCGTGCCGTCACCGCACCGGCCCCATCGCGTCGCCGTCCTGGCCCTGCCCGGCCTGCTCCCCTTCGAACTGGGCATCCCGCACCGGATCTTCGGCCGCGCCAAGGACCCGGAGGGCCGGCCGCTGTACGAGATCGTGACGTGCGCGCCGGTCGCGGGACCGGTCCCGACCGACGCCGACTTCGCGATCCACGTCGAGCACGGCCCCGACGCCCTCGCGACCGCCGACACCGTCGTCGTGCCCGCCTCCTACGAGCTCGGCCCGGTCTACGAGGAGGGCAGGCTCACCGAGCCGCTGGCCTCGGCGCTCGCCCGCATACGGCCCGGGACCCGCCTGGTCTCCATCTGCACCGGCGGTTACGTCCTGGCCGCGGCCGGCTACCTCGACGGCCGCCCGGCCACCACCCACTGGGCCTCCGCCGACCACTTCCAGCGGCTCTTCCCCCGGGTGCGGGTGGACGCGGACGTGCTCTTCGTGGACGACGGGGACGTGCTGACGTCGGCCGGTGTGGCGGCGGGGATCGACCTGTGCCTGCACATCGTCCGCCGCGACCACGGCACGGCCGTCGCCAACGAGGTGGCCCGGCGGACCGTCGTGCCCCCGCACCGGGACGGCGGCCAGGCGCAGTACATCGCCCGCCCGGTGCCGGACCCGGCGGCCACCACCACGACGGCGGCCCGCGCCTGGGCGCTCGCCCACCTCCACGAGCCGATCCAGTTGCGGGACCTGGCGGTGCGGGAGTCGATGAGCGTACGGACCTTCACCCGCCGGTTCCGCGACGAGGTCGGCGTCAGCCCCGGCCAGTGGCTCACCCAGCAGCGCGTGGAACGGGCCCGCCACCTCCTGGAGACCACCGACCTGCCCGTCGACCAGGTCGCCCACGACTCCGGCTTCGGCACCGCCCAGTCCCTGCGGGTGCACCTGCAGAGCGCGATCGGGGTGACCCCGACCGCCTACCGCCGCACCTTCCGCGCCGCCGGTGCCGGCTCCCCGGCCTGAGCCTCCGGGACGGGGATCCGGCGCTCGCCCCACAGGCCGAGGGCGGTGAGCGCCAGCGTCAGGGCGACCCCGCACAGGATCGCCGTGGACGGGGCGACGACCTCGAGCAGGGCGCCCGCGAGGGTGCCGCTCGCGGCGTAACCGGCGCCCACGGCCGCGTACATCACCGAGTAGCCCGCGGCGAGGGCACCGGACGGCAGGATCCGGCGCAGGGCGAGGTTGCGGGTCAGCATGGCGGGGGCCTGGAGGAGGCCCGCGGCGACCAGGGTCACGGCGATCGCGGCCGTCCAGGGCAGTACGGCGACGAGGGCGACGCCCGCGGCGACGCCGGTGACCAGGACGGCGGACTGCACCGGCAGCCGGCCGGGCCAGGAGCCGCGCAGCCCGTACAGGAAGGCGCCCACGGCCGAGCCGACGGAGAACCCGGCGAGCAGCGGGCCGGCCCAGCCGAGGGCGATGGCCCGCTGTTCCAGGAGGGCGGGCAGGATCAACTCGGCGAGGGCGAGCAGGGTGAGACCGGCGGCGCCGGTGACGTACACGGGCCAGGCGCGGGCGAGGACCCGGCCCATGGCCGCGCCCCGCTGCTTCTCCCCGGCCGGCCAGCCGGCCGGAAGGAGCCACAGCCCGGCCACCGACAGGGTCATCAGCCCGGCCTGGAGCAGCAGCGGCACGGCCGGGGCCACGCCGAGGGCGAGTCCGGTCGCGAGGGCCGGGGCGGCGGCCCAGATCCCGAAGGTCAGCACCGACTCCACGCTCATCGCCTGGGTGACGGCCCGTTCCGGGACCATGCCGGTGAGGAGCGCCCGCAGACCGCCGGGCGCCGCGGCGGGTCCCGCGCCGGCGAGGAAGGCGAGCGCCCCGAGGAGCACGGGGTGGCCTCCGCCGCCGTTGGCTCCGACGGCGCCGAGCCCGGCGAAACCGGCCGCGCCGACGGCGAGGCCGGCCGCCATGTGCGGGCGGGCCCGTTCGGCGTCCATGCGGACGCCGAGGACGGGCGCCGCGACGATCTCGCCGATCACGTACACGGCGGCGAGCACCGCGCCGAGGGTGTAGCCGCCCGGCCGCTCCCGTACGAGGAACACCAGCGCCAGCGGTGCCATGGCGACGGGGAGCCGGGGGACGACATGTCTCGGACCGTAGCCGCGGAGGCCGGTGGGCCCCAGCCGATTATGCGGAGGCGTCAGAAGGTGAGGACGGCCCGGGCCACCTTGCCGCGCTCGGCGTCCTCCGCCGCCCGCGCGAACTCCTCCACGGGGTAGGTGGCGGTGACGAGTTCGTCGAGGAGGAGCCGGCCGGTGCGGTAGAGCTCGGCGTAGAGCGGGATGTCCTTCTGGGGGCGGGAGGAGCCGTAACGGCAGCCGAGGATCGACTTGTCGAGGAACATCGCGGCGGGTGCGAACGTCGCCTCCGCCTTCGGCGCGGTCATGCCGAGCAGGACCGCCTGCCCGTGCCGGTCGAGCAGGTCGATGGCGGTGCGGACGAGGCCGGTGTGGCCGACGCACTCGAAGACGTGGTCGGCCCCGGTGGGCAGGATCTCGCGGACGCCGTCGGTCGAGGCCAGGAAGTGGGTGGCGCCGAAGCGGAGGGCGGTCGGCTCCTTCGCCGGGTTCGTGTCGACGGCGACGATCGTGGTGGCGCCGGCGATCCGGGCGCCCTGGAGGACGTTGAGCCCGATGCCGCCGGTGCCGATGACGACGACGTTCTCGCCGCGGTCGACGCGGGCGCGGTTGAGTACGGCTCCGACGCCGGTGAGGACGCCGCAGCCGATGAGGGCGGCGGAGGTCAGGGGGACGGTGTCGGGGATCTTCACAGCCTGGACGGCCTTGACGACGGTCCGTTCGGCGAAGGAGGAGTTGGCGGCGAACTGGAACAGCGGCTCGCCGCCGCGCCCGCCCCGCGAGAACGGGCGGCCCGGCATGCCGATGGCCTTGCGGCACATGGTGGGGCGGCCCCGGTCGCAGTCGGGGCAGGCGCCGCAGTTGGCGAGCGTGGACAGGGCGACGTGGTCGCCGGGGACGACGTGGGTGACGCCGGGGCCGACGGCCTCGACGACTCCGGCGCCCTCGTGGCCGAGCACGACGGGGGTGGGGAACGGGATGGTGCCGTTCACGACCGACAGGTCGCTGTGGCACAGCCCGGCGGCGACGACGGCGACGAGCACCTCCCCGGGGCCGGGCGGCCGTACCTCCAGGTCCTGGACGACCCGGACCTGCTCGCCGTCGAAGACGACACCTCTCATGTGCCTGCACCTCCACCGATGGAACGGATCCGTACGCACGCGCCTGCGCGCTTCCTTTGCCCGCGAGCCCCGCTGGGGCGGCCCCCGTCCACCTCCCGACGCCGCGCGCCGGCGCCTTACCCCCGCCGGGTCGGTGCCCTCCCGCCCACCCCCGTTGTGGGCATTCGTTCCGCTGGGGCGGAACGGGTGGGCACAACGGACGGCGCCCTTTGCCGGGCCTAGGCTCCCGGTGCCTTGACCCGCACCACGAGTGCGCCGTGCTCGTGGTGCGGGTAGGTGCAGGTGCGGAACGCGCCCGCATGGGCGCCGTCCCGTGTGCCCACCCGTCCCGCCCTGCGGGACGATTGCCCACACGGGGGTGGGGCGGAGGCCCACACGGGCGGGCCGCAGGCCGCACGGGCGGGTGGGGAGGGAGGGGCACCGCCCCGGCCGGGCGCGGCCCCGGCGGGGCCGCCGTGCCCGACGTGCCCGCATCGGCGGGGGTTACGCGTTGGGGCGGGAGCCCTCGGTCGCTGCGTGGGCGATCGCCGCCAGGTGGGGGAGCAGCGGCATGGGGTCCGTGCCCACCGTGCCCGGCAGGGCGTCGGCGATCCGTTCCGGCGTCCACGCACCCCCCTCCGCGTACGCCGCCCGCAGCTCCCTCGGCTGGGCCCACACCGCGATCTTGGGCCCCGCGACCGTGTAGACCTGCCCGGTGATCCGCTCGGCGCGGGCCCGGTCGGAGAGGAGGTAGACGACGAGCGCGGCCACGTCCTCCGGTTCGCCGATCTCCTTGAGTTCCATGGGCACGTTGGCCGACATGCGGGTACGCGCGACGGGAGCGACGGCGTTCGCCGTGACGCCGTACTTGTGGAGCCCGAGGGCGGCGCTGCGGACCAGGGAGATGACACCGCCCTTGGCCGCCGCGTAGTTGGCCTGGGCGACGGAGCCCTGGTGGTTGCCGCTGGTGAAGCCGATGAGGGTGCCGGAGCCCTGTTTCCGCATGACGGCGGAGGCGGCCCGGAAGACGGTGAAGGTGCCTTTGAGGTGGGTGGCGACGACGGGGTCCCACTCCTCCTCGGTCATGTTGAAGAGCATCCGCTCGCGCAGGATGCCGGCCACGCACACGACCCCGTCGATCCGCCCGTACTCCGCGAGCGCCGTGTCCACGACCCGCTGTCCGCCCGCCATCGTGGAGATGTCGTCGGCGACGGCCACCGCCGCCCCGCCCGCCGCCTCGATCTCCTTGACCACCGCCTCGGCGATCTCGCTGGTCGGTTCGGCGCCCTCGACGGAGACGCCGTAGTCGTTGACGACGACCTTCGCGCCCTCGGTCGCGCAGGCGAGGGCGACCGCGCGGCCGATCCCCCGGCCGGCGCCCGTGACGGCGATGACCTTCCCTGCCAAGAAGTTCCCCACGCCGGCCCCTTTCCGCATTTTCTGACGGTCCGTTAGATTTCTGTGCCGACAGGATTCTACGGCCCGTCAGATACCGGAGAACAAGACCTCGGAGGCCCCCGATGTCCGACCCCAGCACCCTCCCGCCGGAATTCCATGAGATCGCCAAGCGCGTGAACAACTGGGGTCGTTGGGGCCGGGACGACGAGATCGGCACGCTCAACCTGATCACCGACGAGGTGGTGCGGGAGGCAGCCGCCGGCGTCCGGACCGGCCTGCGCATACCGCTCGCCGTCGACCTGAAGCAGGACGGCGTGCAGACCGGCGTGATCCCCGGCCGGGTCAACCCGCTCCACGTCATGGTCCAGATCAACCAGGAGCTCTTCGGCCCCGGCACGGTCGCCACCAGCGACGACGCCGTGACCCTCGGGCTCCAGGCGGGCACCCACTGGGACGCCCTCACCCATGTCTCCCACTCGGGCCGGATCTACAACGGCCGCCCCGCCGCCACCGTCACCGCGCACGGCCGCTCGGAGTTCAGCGGCATCCACACCGCCCGCCACATCGTCTCGCGCGGCGTGCTGCTCGACGTGGCGGCGGCCAAGGGCGTCGACCGGCTTCCCGGCGATCACGCCGTCACCCCCGAAGACCTCGACGAGGCGGCGGACTTCGGCGGCGTCACCGTGCGGTCCGGTGACATCGTGCTCGTACGGACCGGGCAGATCCGCGCCTATCTGGCCGGCGACCGGCACGGCTACGCCTTTCCGTCGCCCGGCCTGTCCGTGCGGACGCCCGAGTGGTTCCACGCCCGCGACGTGGCGGCGGTCGCCAACGACACGCTCACCTTCGAGATCTTCCCGCCGGAGATCGAGAATCTGTGGATGCCCGTGCACGCCCTGGATCTGGTCGAGATGGGCATGCTCCAGGGGCAGAACTGGAATCTGGAAAACTTGTCCACAGCCTGTGCACAAGAACGGCGCTACGCGTTCCTGCTCTCCGCGATGCCCGAGCCCTTCGTGGGCGGCACGGGCACACCGGTGGCGCCGGTGGCCGTGCTGTAAGAGAACTCTGCGGGTGGCGGCGCACTCGCGCGCGCCCCGAGCACGGCACGACAGCCGCCACCCGTCACGACTCGCGCGCGCCGAGGGGCACGCCCCTCGACTCCCCTCGCAGAGCGAATCGCTCACCCAAGGGTGGTCAATTCGTCCCGAATCGTCAACAGCGCGCCTGAGCGGGTGACACCGGGGCACCCCGGTCCGCACCTCGGTCGGCACCCCGGTCGGCGCCCCGGCCGGTGCCGACGACCGCACCGGCCACCGTGCCCGTCACCGGGCCGCCGACCGACGCCACCACGTGTCCGGCGACCGGGATCGCGACCGGGGCCACGCTCTGGTCCGCGACCGGGGCCCGGTCCACCTCGCACCAGATGCTCTTGCCCGCGCCCTCGCGCTGCCAGCCCCACCGGTCGGCCAGGCCGTCCACCAGCTCCAGGCCGCGCCCGTTGGTGTCCTCGCCCTTCGCGTGCCGGGGCCGCGGCGGCCGGTCGCTCGTGTCGGCGACCTCCACCCGCACCCCGGCCCCGCCGAAGAGCATCCTCAGCACGGCCGGACAGCCCGTGTGCACCACCGCGTTGGTGACGAGCTCGGAGATGAGCAGCACCAGCGTGTCCGCCAGGGGCTCGTCGTCCCCTATCCCCGAGCCGGCCAGCCGCGAACGCGCCCAGCGACGAGCGCGCCCCACCTCGGCCGGGTCCGGCCCGACCTCCAACTGAACCTGAAGCACCTGCACCGTTCACACCATCCGAACCGGCGTCCTCGACGACCTAACGGAACGTGATTCCCTTGTGGGACAGCATGGTTGACGTACAGTCACCGCAACAAGCGCTTCGGGCATATTCCAGCGCGAAGGAGTACGCATGGTCCATACTGTGCGACGCACGTTCCGGCGAGTCGAACAGGGGCGCGCACCGCGCCTCCACGGGGCGCGAGCGGCGGGCATTCCCGAACCCGGGGCCGCCGCAGGGGCGGCACCGGTGTGATCCGGTCCCACAAGCACTCGCATCCCACGGAGCGTACCGGAGGCGGAGGCCGACTCCGCCCCGTGACGACCCCGCCGAAGGACACAACCCGGTATCGACACTGCGTGACCCGACCGCTGCCGGCGGACCCTCAGAGACGGGCGGCGAGGAGCTCCTCGGCCGCCGCCCCGGACAGCCCGCGCTCGGCCCGCACCCACGCCCGTTTGAGGTGCAGATGCACATCGGCCTCCCAGGTGAAGCCCATGCCGCCGTGCACCTGGAGGCAGTCGCGGGCGCAGCCGACGGCGGCCTCGTCGGCGAGCAGCCGGGCCCCGGCGATCTCGACGGGGTCGGCGGTGACGGCGGCGGCGTAGACGGCGGCGCGGGCTACTTCCGTTCGTACGAGCATCTGCGCGCACAGGTGCTTGACGGCCTGGAAGCCGCCGATGGGCTGCCCGAACTGGGTGCGGGTGCGGGCGTGGGCGACGGCCGCCTCCGTCGTACGGGCGGCGCTGCCGAGCTGCTCGGCGGCGGTGAGGAGGGAGACGAGGTCGCCGCCCGGCGGGGCGCCGCCCGGCAGCCGGTGCAGGGGGGTGAGCGGGTCGACCGAGCGCACCGGGACGGCGCCCTCGGCCGGGCCGAGGACCACGTCGGCCTCGTCCAGCCACTCGACGAGGTCGCCGTCGGCCCGTGTCACCACGACCTCGCCCTCCGCCGCGCCCGCCACGCTCCCGGCCGCCAGGTGCGTGGCGATCAGCGGCCCCGGCAGCAGCGCCCGGCCGGCCTCCTCGAAGGCGAGCACCGCCTCGGGCAGGCCGAGCCCGACCCCGCCGTGCTCCTCCGGCAGCCGCAGCGCGAAGAAGCCGGCCGTGCCGAGCTCCCGCCACAGCGCGCGGTCGAGCACCCGGCCCCGACCGCCGGCCGCCCCGCCCCCGTCGACGGCCGCCCGGAGCGCCTCCCGGTCGAAGCGGCGCTCCAGGACCTCCCGTACGCCCCGCTTCAGGGCCCGCTGGTCCTCGGTGAGTCGGAAGTCCACGGGTCGCTTCACCGGCCCTTCGGCAGGCCGAGGATGCGCTCGGCGACGATGTTCCGCTGGATCTGGGAGGTGCCCGCGGCGATCGTGTACGACAGCGAGGACAGCCGGTCGAGGGTCCAGGCGTGCTCCAGGTCGAGCGCGCCGGGGCCGAGGACGGCGGCGGCCGTGTCGTAGAGCTCCTGGCGGGCGTGGGAGTAGCGCAGCTTGAAGACGGAGCCGCCGACGCCGGGCACCCCGCCGCCGGCCTGGGCCTCGCTGACGTTCCACTGGATCAGTCGCCACAGCGCCTGGAACTCGGCGCCGAGGCGGCCGAGGCGGCGGCGCAGGACGGGGTCGTCCCAGCGGCCGTTCGCGCGGGCGGTGCGGGCGAGGTCGCCGAGGACGCGGCGGCAGGCGACGACCTCGCCGACGAAGGCGGTCCCGCGCTCGAAGGACAGCGTGACCATGGTGACCCGCCAGCCGTCGTTCTCCGCCCCGACGCGGTTCTCCACCGGCACCCGGACCTCGTCGAGGAACACCTCGGCGAACTCGGCGGACCCGGCGAGGGTGCGCAGCGGCCGTACGGTGACGCCGGGGGCGTCCATGGGCAGGGCGAGCCAGGTGATGCCGCGGTGCCGGGGGGCCTCGGGGTCGGTGCGGACGAGCAGTTCGCACCAGTCGGCGACCTCGGCGTGCGAGGTCCAGATCTTCCGGCCGGTGACGACGTACGCGTCGCCGTCGCGGACGGCCCGGGTCCGCAGCGCGGCGAGGTCGGAGCCGGCCTCGGGTTCGCTGAAGCCCTGGCACCACACCTCGTCGCCGCGCAGCACCGGCTCCAGCCAGCGGGCGCGCTGCTCCGGCGTGCCCTCGGCGGCGATGGTGGGTCCGGCGTGGAGGAGGCCGACGAAGTTGGCCCCGACGTAGGGCGCGCCGGCGCGTTCGGTCTCCTCCAGGAAGATCAGCCGCTGGGTCGGGGAGGCGTCCCAGTGGACGTGCCCGTAGCCCGCGTCGTAGAGCCGCCGCTGCCAGCCACAGTCGTAGGCGCGCCGGGCGGGCCAGTCGAGCGGGTCGGGCCGGGGCGGCAGTCCGGGCAGTTCGGCGGCGAGCCACTTCCGCAGCCGGGTCCGGAACTCCTCCTCCTCTTCGGTGTGGCCGAGGTCCATCGGGCCGCCCTCAGACGATGCCGAGGTCGAGCATGCGGATGGCGTTGCCGCGCATGAGCTTGTAGACGGTCTCGTCGTCGAGGCCCGCGACGTGGTCGAGGGCGACGTCCTTGGTGTGCGGGAAGGTGGAGTCGACGTGCGGGTAGTCGGTCTCGAAGGTGGCGTTGTCGCGGCCGACGACGTCCAGGGACGCGATGCCGTGCTTGTCGCGGAAGAAGCAGCAGAAGATCTGCCGGTAGTAGTACGTGGACGGGGGCTCGGGGATCAGATCGCGGACGCCGCCCCAGGCGCGGTGCTCCTCCCAGACGTCGTCGGCGCGTTCGAGGGCGTACGGGATCCAGCCCATCTGGCCCTCGCTGTAGGCGAGCTTGAGGCGGGGGAACCTCACGAGCACGCCGCTGAAGAGGAAGTCCGTCATCGAGGCCATCGCGTTGTTGAAGCTGAGCGCGGCCTGGACGGCGGGCGGGGCGTCCGGGGAGGCGGCGGGCATCTGGGAGGACGACCCGATGTGCATGTTGACCACCGTCCCGGTCTCCTGGCAGACGGCGAAGAAGGGGTCCCAGTAGCCGGAGTGGATGGAGGGGAGCCCGAGGTGGGTGGGGATCTCGGAGAAGGTGACGGCCTTGACGCCGCGGGCGGCGTTGCGGCGGATCTCGGCGACGGCGAGGCCGATGTCCCAGAGCGGGATGATGCAGAGCGGGATGAGCCGGCCGCCGCTGTCTCCGCACCATTCCTCGACCATCCAGTCGTTGTAGGCGCGGACGCAGGCGAGGGCGACCTCCTTGTCCTTGGCCTCGGCGAAGGTCTGGCCGCAGAAGCGGGGGAAGGTGGGGAAGCAGAGGGACGCCTCGACGTGGTTGAGGTCCATGTCCTTGAGGCGCTCGACGGGGTCCCAGCAGCCGCGGCGCATCTCCTCGCGGGTGATGCCCTCCAGGGTCATGTCGTCGCGGTCGAAGCCGACGGCGGCGATGTTGCGCTTGTACGGGAACTGCAGGTCCTCGTAGATCCACCAGTCGGTGGGCGGTCCGTCGGGATCCATCGTGATCCGGTACTTGCCGCCGATGTAGGCGAGCTCTCCGATGCCTGCGGTGAGGGGCCGGGGTCCCCGGTCGCGGTACCTGGCCGGGAGCCAGGTCTCGAAGAGGTGCGCGGGCTCGATCACGTGGTCGTCGACGCTGATGATGCGGGGCAGTTCCGTCATGACCCCTCCGTTTTCTGATGGATCGTCAGATCCTCTGGAGGCCAGGCTAGCCCCGCACCCCTGGACCGACAAGGACCGCCCCTCTACGCTCTCGGCACGATCTGACGGTAAGTCAGCTAGGGAGTCGTCGTGACCGAAGATGCCGCAGCGGACCCGACCGGGACCGCGTACGCCCTGGGCGCGTCCCGCACCCTCTGGGAGCTCGTCGCGCGCCGCGCCGACCGCACCCCCGACCGGCCCGTCCTCCTCCAGGGCGACCGCACCCTCACCTTCGGCGAGCTGCGGGCCCGCGCCGAACGCTGCGCCGCCGGCCTGTACGGCATGGGCGTGCGCCCCGGCACCGTCGTCGCCTGGCAACTGCCCACCCGGATCGAGACCGCGGTGCTCTCCTTCGCGCTCGCCCGCCTCGGCGCCGTACAGACCCCCGTCATCCCCTTCTACCGGGACAAGGAGGTCGGCTTCGCGCTGCGCGAGTCCGGCGCCGAGTTCTTCGCCGTCCCCGGCGTCTGGCGCGGCTTCGACCACACCGCGATGGCCCGCCGGCTCGGCGCGCGCGGGATCTTCGAGGCGTACGCGCCGGAGAGCCTGCCCGACGGCGACCCGGCGGTGCTCCCACCCCCGCCCGCCTCCGGCACCGACGTGCGCTGGATCTACTGGACCTCGGGCACCACCTCCGACCCCAAGGGCGTGCTGCACACCGACCGCTCGCTCCTCGCCGGCGGCTCCTGCCTCGCCCACGCCCTCCGCCCGACCGCCGGCGACGTCGGCTCCATGGCCTTCCCGTACGCGCACATCGCGGGCCCCGACTACACGGTCATGCTGCTGCTGTACGGGTTCCCCGCCGTCATGTTCGAGCAGTTCGCGCTGCCGGACGCCCTGGACGAGTACCGCAGGCACGGCGTGACCGTCGCCGGCGGGTCCACCGCCTTCTACGCGATGTTCCTCGCCGAGCAGCGCCGGCGGCCGGGCGAGCCGATCATCCCGACCCTGCGGCTCCTCGCGGGCGGCGGGGCGCCCAAACCGCCGGAGATCTACCACGCGGTCGTGCGGGAGCTGGGCTGTCAGCTCACGCACGGGTACGGCATGACCGAGGTCCCCATGATCACCATGGGCGACCCGGGCGACAGCGCGGAGAACCTGGCGACGACGGAGGGCCGCCCGCCCGCGGGCATGGAGATACGCATCGCGGCCGACGGCGAGGTGCGGCTGCGCGGCGAGGCCGTCTGCCGGGGCTACCTGGACCCGGTGCAGACCGCCGCCGCCTTCGACGAGGAGGGCTTCCTGCGCACCGGCGACCTCGGGCACCTCACCGACAGCGGCCATCTCGTCCTGACCGGACGGCTCAAGGATGTGATCATCCGAAAGGGAGAGAACATCTCGGCCAAGGAGATCGAGGACCTCCTGCACACCCACCCGGACGTCGGCGACGCGGCCGTCGTCGGCCTGCCGGACGCCGAGCGCGGCGAGCGGGTCTGCGCGGTGATCGAACAGCCGGAGGGCGCCGAGCCCCTCACCCTGGAGACGGTGACGGCCTTCCTGCGGGAGGCGGGACTCTCGGTGTTCAAGCTGCCGGAGCAGGTGGAAGTGGTGGAGGCGCTGCCGAGGAACGAGACGCTGAGGAAGGTGCTCAAGTACAAGCTGCGCGAGCGCTATTCCTGATTCCGGAGCTCGCGGGGGGTGCGCGGGACGCGCGGGACGCGCGGGGGCGTCAGGCGGAGAGGGGCTCGGTCGCCTCGTCGAGGGCGGCGGGCACGTCCTCGTACACCTCGAAGAGGCGGCGGACGCCGAGCGCGGCGAGCACCCGGTTGACGTGGGCCCCGTCCTCGGCGCCGCGGGCGGGCAGGATCAGCCGGAGCCGGCCGCCGCAGGAGCGCATCAGACGGCGGGACGCGATGAGGACACCGACGCCGCTGGAGTCGCAGAAGCGGACCTCCGACAGGTCGAGGACCACGTCGTGGCGGCCGCCGGCGACGGCCGCGTGCAGGCGCTTGCGGATCAGCGGGGAGCTCACCAGGTCCAGCTCCCCGCTGATCCGCAGCACGGTCCATGGGTCCTGCTCGGCCTCGTCGACCTGAATCGTCACGAGCGGCGCCTTTCAGACGGATCAGACAGATCAAGCGAACAAGCGAATCAAGGGGATCAAGCGAATCGAGTGATCGAGTGGAACGAGTGGAACGAGTGGAACGAGGGCGGCAAGTGGAACGAGTGGATCAAGCGGAGGGGGTCCTTCCTGTCTCCCGCTGCCCCGCCACCGCGCCTTGAAACCCCCGCGGTCGGGCTTGTCGCTTTCCTTACCATTGCCCGTCCCGTCAAGGGCGCACTTGTGGCAAAGAGAAGTGCGCCGGGGTCCGGCGCATTACTTTGGAGGAGAACTCGGGTCGGTCGGGAGGGCTTCGGATGGCGGCGAAGGACACACCACCGCGCTGGGACCGCAAGATGCAGCAGCGGCTGGCGCGCGGTGAGGCGGCCGCGCTCGGCGAGCTCTACGACCGGTTCGCCTCCCTCGTGCACAGCCTCGCCCACCGCGTGCTCGACGACGACGACGCCGCCGACCAGATCACCCGCGAGGTCTTCGGCTACATCTGGGAGAACCCCGACGCCTACGACCCGAAGCAGGGCAACATGCGGGCCTGGGTGGCCCGGTTGACCCAGCGGCAGGCGGTGTACCGGCTGCGGCAGGCGGAGGCCGAGGCGTACGCGGAGCGCGGCGAGGGCTCGGCGGAGGAGCTGGAGCAGAAGGTGCGGCGGGCCTCGGTCGCGGCCCGCGCCGACTACATCGTGACGTCCATGCCGACGCCGCTGCGGCAGGCCCTGGAGCTGGCGTACTTCCAGCGGCGGGACTACCGGCAGACGGCGGCGGACCTCGGGGTGACCGAGGACGAGGCGCGGCGCCGGCTGCGGCTCGGCCTCCAGCTCCTGTCCACGGCCAACACCCGCCCGCTGGAGGGCTCCCCGCCGCCCGGTGGCTACGGACGGTCGCGGTGACGGGGGCGAACGGCGATCCGGAGGAGGTCGCACGCGCCCCGTGGATACCGGGGCCGCGCCCGGCGGCGGACGACCACGCGGACCTGACGTCGTCCCCCTTTCCCGCCGTGCAGCCCGAACCCGAAAGGGAGCCGGACCCGAAAGCGGAACCGGAACCGCTGCCCCACCGGGTGCTCAAGTCCCTGCTCGGGGCGTGGGCGCTCTCGGCGTGTTCGGCGGAGGAGACGCAGGCCGTCGAGGCGCACCTGACCGAGTGCGCCCCCTGCGCCGACGAGGCGCTGCGGCTGCGCGACGCGGTCGGGCTGCTGCACGCCGAGCGCGATCTGGACCTGGACCCGCTGCTGCGCTCCCGGGTCCTGGAGAACTGTCTGGGCCGGCGGCCGGCCCGGATCCCCGTACCCACGTGGGCGACGCCGTACGACGCGGAGACCGCCCGGCTGGACGCGCTGCTGCGCGACATCGGCGAGTCGGAGTGGCACGCGCCGGTGCGGCTGAAGTGGTTCGAGGGCGAGCGGCGGGTGAACCGGAAGACGACCGTCGCGGGCGTCATCGGCCATCTCCTCGCGGTGGACGGCCTGGTGGCCGCCTCGCTCGGCCTGGACGATCCGCTCGGCGCGGGCGTGGGCGAGATGCCGCCGACCGAGCGGACCGAGATCTACTGGAACGGCGCGTCCCGGCCGCCGACCCGGGCGGTGCGCGAGCCGTGGCGGGACCAGAGCCACGCCCTGATCCGCACGGTCTCCTTCGCGGGGCGCGGGGTGGCGGACCTCACGGTGACGTACGGGGACTTCGCGCTGCCCTTGCGGGACTCGCTCCTGGAGCGGGCCTTCGAGTGCTGGCTGCACGCGGACGACATCGCGAACGCGGTGGCGTATCCGTACGAGCCGCCCAGCGGGGCGCATCTGCACGGGATGATCGACCTCGCGGCCCGGCTGCTGCCGGCGGCCCTCGCCGGCCGCCGCCGCGCGGGGCTCGCGGGGCCGCCCCGCGAGCTGGTCACCGCGGGTGCGCCCGGCCGCTCCCTCCACCTGGAGATCGAGGGCGCGGGCGGCGGCCACTGGTACATCGCCCTGGACTCCCCCGCCGCGCTCGGCTCCCGCGAGCACGCGGTGGCGCAGGTGGCGATGGACGGCGTCGAGTTCTGCCAACTGGTGGCGGGCCACGTCCCACCGGAGGAAGCGGCGGCGGGCCAGGACGGCGACCGCGAGGCCATCCGCGACGTCCTCTTCGCGGCGGCGACGTTGAGCCGCATGTAACGAATGCGCATGCGGCCTGCGGTCCGCCCCCGTGTGGGCCCGCGCCTCGCTGGGACGGCACCCCGCCCCGCCCGCCCGTGTGGGCAATCGTCCCGCAGGGCGGGACGGGTGGGCACACGGGACGGCGCCCATGCGGGCGCGTTCCGCACCTGCACCTGCCCGCACCACGACGGCGCCGTACTCGTGGTGCGGGTCAAGGCACCAGGAGCCTAGGCCCGGCAAAGGGCGCCGTTCCGTTGTGCCCACCCGTTCCGCCCCAGCGGAACGAA